>NZ_AOMB01000031.1 GCF_000336675.1 Halococcus hamelinensis 100A6
GCACGAGGGCGTCGGGCTCTGGGTACTTCCCGGCGGCGGGGTCGACCCTGGCGAGAGCTTCCGCGAGACCGCCGAGCGCGAACTCGCCGAGGAGGCTGGCGTCGAGGCGCGGTACGAGGGGCTCGCGCTCACCACCCGGGTCGAGGTCCGGTGTGACGACCACGCGACCTGGGGCGTGCTCCCCATCTTCGCGGCCGCCGCCGAGACCACCGACCCCACCGTCTCGGACCCCGACGAGGAGATCTCGGCCGCCGAGTGGTTCGCCGACCTCCCCGCCGACACCCGCGACCGCCAGGACCTGCTCGCCTGGCGCGAGCACGCGCTGTGAGTTCTGAAAGCCCTCTATTCCACCCCGAAACCGACGTCAGCCGACCGGTTCGATCGAATGGGTACCGCTCGACAGTGTGAGACCCCACTCCCTCGAACCACGAATCCCCGGTCGACCTCGGTGGACCGCTCTCGGACGAAGTCACGGACTCCATCAGAACGGCGTGTAGACCTCCCGTACCGCCGACGCATCGTCCTCGGTCGCGAGCCTGGTCGTCCGGGCTTCACCGGTCATTCCGGACCGTAGACGTCGCCCTCGTTTCGTTCGGCGTTCATCCGTCGGACCGCCGCGCGGGCGTTGCTCGAATCGTAGCCGAAGAGGACGTCCTTCGCGTAGGCGTCGGCCACGTCGGCGGCGTGGATCAGGTCGTCGATCTCGATGTCGGGCGCGTAGAGTTCGACCGAGAAGGGGGTCGCGAGCGCGTCGAGGAAGCCGCTGGCGATGACCTCGACCCAGTAGGTCGTCGAGTAGGCCATGTCGTAGAGCGGCACGACGAACTCGTCGACGTACTCGGCGAGCGCGTCGAGGTCGATCCCCGAGCGCTCGACGAGGTGGCCGGGGTAGGGGTCGGGATGGACCGTGAGGTAGGTCCGCCCGGGGATCCGCTCGGTGGCCTCCGCGACGAACTCGGTGATCACGCTCTCACGCCACGCGAACCGGTCGTCGAACCCGCTCTCCTCGAACAGTCGGTTGCAGCGCTCGCAGAAACAGTACTCGGGTCGGGGAAAGCCCACGTCGTCGAGGCGGACGTCGCCGCTCACCGCGCCGGCATCCGCGATGGTTTCGAGCAGCCCCTCGCGGTAGCCGGGATGGGTGGGGCAGACGTACGACCAATCGAAGTAGCGCCGGTCGCGGGTGGCGGGTTCGCCCGCGTCGCTGACCGGCACCACGTCGGGGTTCGCGTTCGCGATGGCGTTGTCGGCGTGACACGAGACCATGCTCACCGCCTCGGCGACGGGTTCGTTGGTCCGGCCGCTCACCGACTTGACTTCGAGGAACTGGCGGTCGAACTCCGGCCACTCGACCTCCTCCGGGTTGCGTGTGACGACCCCGAACATAGGTGTCGTGGGTGGTCGAGGCTGGTAAGCGGTTCGTTCGACTACTTCAGGCCGGCGGCGACGACGACCAACCCGAGGAGGAGCCCGCCGACGAGCAGGACGCCGCCCCCGATCGCGTAGAGCTGGGTGGCGGTCCACTGGAGTTGCTCTCCGTAGCGCATGATCCCCGCCGAGACCAGAAGCGTGAGGCCGGACCCAACGAGCGTCGTCACGAAGTCGAAGCCGAACCGGTTGCCTGAGTTGGCCATGGACGACCCAACCTCGGGGCGGCCTTCGGGGTTGAGCAGGCTGACGCAGGCAGCCGTCTCAGACGGAGATGTGATCGGCGAGCTGTTCGCGGACGATGGTCTCACAGTAGGCACACCGCACGCCGTCGTCGAGCACCGCAAAGCGCGAGGCGACGGGTTCGCCCTCGGTGGAGATGCAGTTGCGGTTCGGACACGACAGCACGCCCTCGACGAACTCGGGCCGTTCGACCCGGTTCTTCTCGGCGACCGCGAACCCGCGGATGATGTTGATGCTCGCCGCGGGCGCGATCAGCGAGATCACGTCGACCTCGTCCTGGCTGAGTTCGCGCCCCTCGATCTTCACGACGTCCTTGCGACCCAGCCGGTCGGAGGGGACGTTCATCCCGACGCTCACGACCTCGTCGGTCGAGCTACCGATGCCGAGGATCGCGAGCACGTCGGGCGCGTGGCCGCCCGCGATGTGGTCGATCACGGTGCCGCTCTCGATCTTGCTGATCCGGAGTTCGTGGGGCGGGTGGCTACTGCCACCGTTTTCCGGCCGGTCGGCCTCGTGGTCGTCGCCCCGACCGCCGTCCGTGGGGTCGCTCACGACCGCCCTCCATCGAGGAGGAGGTCGAGCAGCGCCATCCGAACGGGCACCCCGTTGTGGGCCTGCTCGAAGTAGTGGGCGTGCTGGCTCCCGTCGACGTCCGGGGCGATCTCGTCGACCCGCGGCAGCGGGTGCATCAGGGTGAGGTCGTCGCGCGCGGCGTCGAGACCCGCGGCGTCGATCCGGTACTCGCCCGCGACCTGGCGGTACTCGTTCTCGTCGGGGAAGCGCTCGCGCTGGATCCGGGTGACGTAGAGCACGTCGAGTTCCGGGAGAACGGCATCGAGGTCGGTGTGTTCCTTGACGTTCGCACCCGCCTCGTGGAGGTCGTAGCGCACCGAGCGGGGAAGGCGAAGACTCTCCGGGCTGATGAAGTGCTGGCGGGCGTCGAACTTCGTGAGCGCGTAGGCCAGCGAGTGGACGGTCCGCCCGTACTTCAGGTCGCCCATGATCCCCACCGTGAGGTCCGAGAGGCCGTCGGTGTTCTCGCGCATCGTATAGAGGTCGAGGAGGGTCTGGGTGGGATGCTGGCCCGCGCCGTCGCCCGCGTTGATGAGCGGGACGTCGACGAACTCCGCGGCCATCGTCGCCGCACCCTCGCTCGGGTGCCGGAGCACCAGCGCGTCGGCATAGCCCTCGGTCACGCGCACCGTGTCGGCGAGGCTCTCGCCCTTGGCCGCGCTGGAGGACTCGACCGACCCCATCCCGAGCGCGTCGCCGCCGAGGCGCTTGATCGCGGACTCGAAGCTCATCCGCGTGCGCGTGCTCGGCTCGAAGAAGAGGAGGCCGAGCAGGGTCCCGGCGTGGCGCGCGGGGTCCGGCGGCGAGCGCTCGATCTCGGCCGCACGGTCACAGACCGTCTCGATGTCCGCGCGCGAGAGGTCCTTCGCGCTGACGACCTGGTCGGTGTCGCCGTCCGCGAGGCTCACGACCGACCACCGTCGCGCCGCTCGGGCTCTTCCATCGTTACCAGCAGTCGGTGGGCCGGACGACTTGTATCTATTGGGCTGACCCGCTCGGTGCCACTACGACCACTGCTAGGACGGTTCGACCGGAAGGTCGTGCCCTCGAAAGAGGGATTTGGCCTCCCCGAACTCCTCGCCTGTATAAGAGAGATATCGCGACGGTAACATCACGTACCGTCTTTTCACTGTACCTGCCTCGGAGTAGGAGACGACGAATCGCGGCCGTGTCACCGGCGAACCCTCGATCGGCTCGATGGCGACGACCGAATCGAGCGGAATTCGGTGGGCACTCGTGAACCCGCGGACGTAGTTGGAAAGTCGGCCGCCAACGAGCAGGACCAACAGCAAACCCAGCCCCACGAGCAGTGTCCGGCGCTCCAACGAAATGAGTACTACCGGGAGGTATCCCAAGACCAGTACCATCCCTACGAAGACGAGCGTGTTTCCTTCGTAGTACCGCCTGAACTGTCCGCGCCAACTCGACGTCAATCGTAGCTCGCCGGCCTCGTTATCGAGCACGCATCGGCCGCGCTTCGTTCGGAAGCTCGTCACCTCCTCGTCCATTCACAGTACCCGCACGCGGGTCCGATTTGTATCCTTCGGCGTCCAAAGACGCCTTGTGCTTTAAAAATCAGTCCTGACAGCAGCTCCCGATGCGGTCGCCGAAGTCCACGTCGAGGTCGGTCCCGATGGCGGTGTCGAGGCGTTCGAGCCTCGCGTCGAGTTCCTGCTGGGCCGCGAGATAATCGGCCATCTCGGGGAGGGCGTGGAGTTCCCGCTGGGCGTTCTTGAGGGTGTCGCGATCTTCTTCGGTGGCCTCGCCGACCTCTCGGGCCTGGACGAACGCGTCGCGGAGGCGCTCGAACTCCCGGACTTTCTCCTGGGCCTCCCGGCTCTCCTCGACGGCGGTCTTCGTCTCGACGTATCGTTCGTACTCGTCGGTCGCCGCGATCGCCGCGCCGAGCTCCTCGGCGACGGCTTCCGGGGTCCGCGCGGGGTCGACGCCGGTCTCGACGTCGGGTTCGGTGCTCATCGTTCGATCACGGGCCGTCCGTCGCTTCAATCTGGCGGTGGCGGGGGTGACTAGCTCATCCTGGTCTCGACCCACGCCACGATATCGGCCAGTTCGTCCCGCCCGATCCCGTGGGCGGACTCGTACTGGTTGGATTCGACGTCGGCCCCCAGCTCCCGGAGGCGCTCGGCGGCGGCCTCGGCGCGCTCGGTGGGGATCACCTGGTCCATCGTCCCCGACCCGACGAACACGGGTTTACCCTCGATGGCCTCCGGCTCCATGTCGGCGTGTGAATCCGCGAGGTAGCCGTGGAGCGCCACCACCCACGCGAACCGCTCGGGCTGTTCACAGAGGAGCGCCAGGCTCGTGATCGAGCCCTGACTGAAACCGAGTAATCCGATTCGGTCGGGGTCGAGGCCGTAGGTCTCGACCGCGGCATCGATGCTTTCGGAGACCAAATCGAGGCTCCGCCGGAACTCCTCCCGGTTCGGCTGGCTTCGATGGAGGTCGCCGTCGGGCATCTCGAGTTCGTACCAGGTGTACCCACCCATCAGTCGGTCGGGCGCGCGGAGGCTGACGACGGCGAGTTCGTCGGGGAGGTGCTGGGCGACGGGCAGCAGGTCCTGTTCGTCGGCCCCGCGGCCGTGGAGGACGAACACCGCGGGTGCGGGACCGTTGGTGGGGTGGTCGGGTTCGGCGTGGACGTGTTCGAGCGGGAGGTCTGCCATAGCGGGTGTAGACGGGCAGGCGGTTTCAATCCCCGAGTGACGTCGACGTCACGGCCCGACGGATCTGCCCGTCGAAACACCGAGATTAAACGTCACGACGACCAATCCAGTCCAATGAGTCACACCGAGCCATCGGAGGGCGACCTCACCCGAACCGGGATGTCGCTCAAACACGACCGTGAGTGGGACTACGAACTCGATCGGATCGTCGAGGCCGTCGCGGAGCGTGACGCGAAGAAGGTCGGCCTCCAGTTCCCCGAGGGACTGAAGCGCCGCGGCCCCGCCGTCACCGACGACCTCCGGGACCTCCTCCCGGACGACGTGCGCGTGATGCTCTCGGGCCAGCCGTGCTATGGAGCCTGCGACCTCGACACCTTCCTGATGCGCCGGACCGACGTCTTCGTCCACTTCGGCCACTCCCCGATGAAGGAGTCGGACAAGATCATCTACGTCCCGCTCTTCTCGAACGTCGACGTCGAGCCGATCATGACGGACGCGCTCGACGAACTTCCCGACGAGGACGTCGGCCTCGTCACCACCGCCCAGCACATGAACAAGTTCGAGGAGATGCGCGAGTGGCTCGAAGCCCGCGACTTCACCGTGCACACCCGCCGCGGCGACGACCGCCTGACCCACGAGGGCCAGGTGCTCGGCTGTAACTACGCCTCGGCGGACATCGACGCCGACCAGATCCTCTACGTCGGCGGCGGGAAGTTCCACCCGCTGGGGCTGGCGATGGAACATCCCGAGAAGAAGGTCGTCATCGCCGACCCGGTGAACAACGCCGTCTCGGTCGCGGATACAGAGAAGTTCCTGAAACAGCGCTACGGCGCGGTCCACCGTGCGATGGACGCCGAGAAGTGGGGCGTGATCTTCTGTACCAAGATCGGGCAGGGCCGCTGGGACCAGGCCGAACAGATCGTCGAGGAGAACGAGAACGCCTACCTCATCACGATGGACGAGGTCACGCCCGATAGGCTGCGCAACTTCGACATGGACGCGTTCGTCAACACCGGCTGTCCGCGGATCACCACCGACGACGGCCCGCGCTTCCACAAGCCGATGCTCACGCCCGGCGAGTACGAGATCGCCGTCGGCAACGAACCGCTCGAAAACCTCGAATTCGATACGTTCCACGGCACCTGGTAGCGCTCGAATCGACCGACGGACGACCGCCGGTCAGTGCTCGATCGCCGGCTCCCGTGATGCCCGTCGGTCGGGTTCGGTCGTCCGTTCGACTTTCAGCGGTCGTTCACACGACGGACAGGTCCGGTCGTTCGGTGAGACCTGCGACTCGCATCGTTCACAGAACACCACCCCGTTCCGTATCTCGTAGTGATACTCGGTCTCGGTCTCGGTCTCGTTTTCGTCCTCGGGGCTGTCGACAGTTACGTGAATTCCACGTGTTCGGAGGGCCGTCCGCGCCGCCCGAACGTCGTCGTCAGTGAGGAGCGTGAGGGTGGTTTCGGTTGCCGTACCGTCCGTCGCCGAGAATCCCCTGGCGGAGAGCCACCGTCGGACCCGGACATCCAGTCGAGCGAGACGACCGGCCCTGTCGTGTGTGACCCGTAGCTCTCGGCCGGTTTCGTCGAGCGCGACACGCTCGATGGTCGAGAGTTCGATCCGCGTACTCCGGGTCCGCTTCCACAATCGGTGGAGCGGATCGAGCGCGACGAGGGCGAGCGAGAGCGCCGCCACCGTCCCGATCGTCGTATCGAGCATCGCCGAAGCCTGATAGATCGCGAACAGGAGTGGTAACAGGAACCCGAGCAGTTTCCCGACCGCGACGAGCTGCCGCTTGCGCCCACCGTCGTGCCATCGCGTCCGCTGGCCGCGGAGGAACTTCCGTGGCGAGCGCTCGATCCGGAGCGCGTCGTCGCCGACCGATGCGCTCCCATCGATGGTTCGAAACGATCCCCAGCCGCCGTCCATAGATCCATTAGTATCCAGTAACAATTAAATTTAGCGCTCGGTTGTATGATTCGTTCGTTCGTTCGCTGGTCGACGTGATCGCCAGGTTCCCGCCCACTCAGCACACCGGACCCCGGCTCCCTTCGGGCGAAAACGTATTGCGGCGGTCGTGCTCGGTATCTCAATGCCCGGCGCACGCGTCGCGAGCGGCGACCGAGTCACGCTGCGAACCCAGGAATCCGAGGACGTCCCGTTCCTCCAGCGTGCGGCCGCGAACCCCGAACTCCGATACCCGCTCGGTAACTCGCCCAGGAATCGCGAGCAGTTCGAGATCCCCGACGAAGACGACGGCACGAACCGGTTCCTCGTCTGCCTCAACGGCGACGACGCGGGGCCGGGGTCACCGGACGAGGACGACGTCCAGCGGATCGGCGGGATGACGGTCAGGGACGCCGACTGGCGACGTCCCGAACTCGGTTACTGGTTGATTCCCGAGGTACACGGCGAGGGCTACGCGACGGAGATGCTCTCCCTGGCGATCGACTACGTGTTTCGGACCTACGACCATCCCGCGGTGGGTGCGGGCGTCTACGCGTTCAACGAGTCCTCCCGGGGGCTGTTGGAGTCGCTCGGTTTCGAGCAGGAAGGACGGATCCGCCGCGACCGATTCATCGACGGCGAGTACGTCGACAACGTTCGCTACGGGCTGCTTCGAGAGGACTGGCGCGAGTGAACCGAATGATCTGTTTTCTTACTGAGCTACGAAATTCACGGGGTGATGACCACCGATCTGCCTACGGCGAATCGCGACGCAACTGAGAGACCGCACAGCACCGCCCCGCAACCGCCACATGCCTCCCCAGCCGACTGCGCTCCTCGCTCGCGTCGCTCCGCTCGCTCTCTGCGGTGCTCATCCCTCGCACGCCGATTCGCGGTCGCGGGTTCACCTTCGTTCACCCACGACCGCGAGCGCGCGCCACCGCACTCGGGTCATGGGTGAGTTCGGGAAAAAGTCGATGAGGTCGGGGTCCGTCGGTCGTCTCAGTTCTCGATCGTCTCGATCTCCTCGTCGGTGAGGTCGATATCCGCGGCGGCGACGTTCTCTTCGAGGTGGTCGATGCTGCTCGTTCCCGGGATCGGGAGCATCACGGGCGAGTGCTGGAGCAGCCACGCCAGTCCCACCTGATACTCCGTCGCGTCGTGGTCGTCGGCCACCTCGTCGAGGCCGTCGAGGTCACCCGAACCGAGCGGGGCCCACGGGATGAAGCCGATGTCGTTCTCCTCGCAGTATTCGAGCACCTCCTCGTCCTCACGGTCGCCGATGTTGTACTGGTTCTGGACGGTGGCGATCTCGACCACGTCGCGGGCCTCCTCGATCTGCTCGACGGAGGCGTTCGAGACGCCGACGTGTTTGACCTTGCCCTCGTCCTTGAAGTCCGCGAACGTCCCGATGGCGTCGGCGTAGTCCACGTCGGGGTCCGGACGGTGGTACTGATAGAGGTCGATCTGGTCGACCTTGAGTCGGTCGAGGCTCCCGAGGATGGCGTTCCGGAGGTAGCCCGGCTGCCCGCACTTCGGCCACGAGCCGTCGCGGTCGTCACGCCAGAGGCCACCCTTGGTCGCCACGAAGACGTCCTCGTAGGGCGCGAGCGCCTCGCCGATCAGGCGTTCGGAGACCGCGGGTCCGTACGAATCGGCGGTGTCGATGAAGTCCACCCCGAGGTCGGTCGCGCGGTGGAGGACGTCCCTCGCCTCCTCCTCGTCCTCCGGCGGCCCGATGATGTCCTCGCCGGTGAGTCGCATCGCGCCGAAGCCGAGCCGGTGGACGGTGTCCTCGCCGCCGATGTCGAACGTATCGCTCTGGTTGTTCGTTGCCACGTCCCTTTCGATGGCCGTAACACAATAGCGTCTTTCGGCACCGGCAGTCGAGACGCGAGGTCAGAACCCGCGGAGGTACTGGTCCGGCACCGGGGCCTCCTCGGACTGGTCGAGCGCGTCGGCGGCGTGGAGCGAGAAGTAGGGGTCCCGGAGGTGTTCACGCGCGAGGATCGCGAGGTCCGCGCGGTCGTTTCGGACCACCGCGTCGGCCTGCTCGGCGGTCTCGATCCCGCCGACCGCCCCGATCGCGATGGCGCTCTCCTTCCGCTCGGTGATGTGCTCGGCGTAGGGAACCTGATAGTTCGGGCCCGAGTGCGGGACTTCCTGGGCCGGGTCGGCCCCGCCGGCGCTCACGTCGAGCAGGTCCGCGCCGGCCTCGAAGAGCACGTCCGCGAGCCGCGCCGACTGGTCGGGGTCCCACGACTCCTGCCCCTCGATCCAGTCGGTCGCCGAGATCCGAACGAAGACGGGTTTGTCCTCGGGCCAGACCTCCCGCACTGCCTCGGTGACCTCCCGAACCAGGCGCGCGCGGTTCTCGAAGCTCCCCCCGTAGTCGTCCTCGCGGTGGTTCGTCACGGGCGAGAGGAACTCGTGGAGGAGGTAGCCGTGGGCCGCGTGGACCTCCGCGACCTCGAAGCCGGCGTCGAGCGCGCGCTCGGCGCTCTCGCGGAAGGACTCGATCACGCCCTCGATGTCGTCCTGGTCGGCCTTTTTGAGCGGCGGGGAGTCCTGGTCGCCGTAGTCCCACGCGTAGTCGCTCGGCGCGAGCACCTCCCAGCCGCCCTCGTCGGGCTGGAGCGGGTCGTGACCCTCCCACGGTCGGCTCGTCGCGGCCTTCCGACCGGCGTGGGCGAGCTGGATCGCCGGGACCGACCCCTGGTCGGCGATGAACTCGGCGGTCGGGGCGAGCGCCTCCCCGTGTTCGTCGCTCCAGATGCCGAGGTCCTCGGGCGAGATCCGTCCGCGAGGCTCGACGGCGGTGGCTTCGGTCATCACGATGCCGGCCCCGCCGACCGCGCGACTCCCGAGGTGGACGAGATGCCAGTTCGAGGCCATCCCGTCACGGTCCTCACACGAGTACTGACACATCGGCGAGACCATCACCCGATTCCGGGCTTCGGTTTCGCGCAACGAGAGCGGCGTAAACAGGTCCTCTGTCATCGCCGTGAGTACTCGCCGACCGCGAAAAACGGTGACGAAACCGGTGGAAATCCAGGCTGTTCTGGGGTACCGGTAATCCAGCCGCGAGAACCGTTGGCCCGCCGTCGTCACGACGGTTCGAGGAGACCGATCGCACGGTGGGATTTAAGACGACAGCCCGAGACGTTCGTACGGTATGTCACAACACAGCGATGACGAAACATGGACGGCGGCGGATTCACCCGTGAACGAACCGGAGGAGGGCGGGGAAGATCGGGAACTGGAGACCAGAGCGGGAAGCGACCGCCGAACGTTTCTGAAGGGATCCGCCGTCGCGCTCGGGGCGGGGGCGCTGTCGGTGAGCGCCGGTCGCGCGTCCGCGTGGGACGACGAACGCGAGCGGATCGACCGGGTCGATACGGCCACCAGCAGCGACGGGATGGTCGCCGCGAGCGACCCGCGAGCGGTCACGGCCGGCACCGACGTGCTCGACGCGGGCGGCAACGCGGTCGACGCGGCGGTCGCGGTCCAGTTCGCGCTCAACGCCGTCCAGCCACACACCTCGGGCCTCGGCGGTGGCGGTTTCATGGTGGTCTACGACGCCGAGGAGGACGAGCTCTACGCGATCGACAACCGCGAACGCGCGCCCTTCGGCGCGACACCCGACATGTTCCTCGACGATGGCGAACCCATCCCGTTCGAGACGCGCATCACGCTCGGCCAGGCGGTCGGGGTTCCCGGGACGTTCAAGGCGTGCGACGTCGCGCTGAAGCGCTTCGGCACCCACGAGGTCGAGGAGCTGATCCAGCCCGCCATCGACCTCGCCAACGGAGCCCGGGTCGACGACTACCTCGCTCGCACGATCGAGGAGGAACACGGGAAGTTCAACGACGCCGCCCGCGCGGTGTTCGCACCCGGCGGCGAACCGCTCGGCGTCGGCGACGAACTCGTCCAGCCCGACCTCGCGTCGACGTTCGAGACGGTCGCCGAGGAGGGCGTCGGGGCCGTCTACAAGGGGGAGGTCGGCGAGGCGCTCGCCGAGACCGTCCAGGAGAACGGCGGGAGCATGACCCCCGCCGACCTCGGGGCGTACAACGTCACGATCGACATCCCGGAGTACGTCGAGTACGGCGACGTCACGGTGCGAACCCAGCCGCTGCCGAGCTCCGGCGGGCTGACGATCGCGGGGATCCTCGCGCTGCTCGAACCGCTGGACCTCGGCCAGTACGACCGCCAGTCGATCGAGGTCTACCAGCGGCTCGCCGAAGTCTTCAAACTCGCCTACGCCGACCGCGGCGAGTACATGGGCGACAAGCAGTTCGTGGACGCCCCGTGGCAGGGGCTGCTGGACCCGGACTACCTCGACGAACGCCGCGGGATGATCAGCTACGAGCGGGCGACGACCGGGACACAGGAGCCCGGCGACCCGTGGAGCTATCAGCCCGGGTCGCCCTACGCGATCGACCCGCTCACTCCCGACGACGTGGGCGCGATTCAGGACGCACCGCGCCCGTCGATAGCGAACCCGCTCGGCAGCACGACCCACTTCACCACCGCCGACGCGGAGGGAAACTTGGTCTCGTGGACGAGCACCATCGAACAGCTGTTCGGGAGCGGGCTGATGGTACCCGACTACGGGTTCATGCTCAACAACGAGCTCACCGACTTCGACGCCCAGCCCGGCGGGCCGAACGAGGTCCAGCCGTTGAAACGCCCGCTCAGTTCGACGAGCCCCACCATCGTCTTCCGCGACGGCGAGCCGTTCCTCACCGTCGGGTCGCCCGGCGGCACGACCATCATCACGACCGTCGCGGAAGTGATCTTGAACCTCGTGGAGTTCGACATGGACCTCGCAGAGGCGGTCGCCGAACCGCGCTTCTACGGCAACTCCGGTCCGACGGTCTACCCCGAAGCCTCCGTTCCCGAAGGGATACAGAGCGGGCTTCGCGAGCGGGGATACGACGTCTCACCCTTCACGACGCTCGGCAACGTCATGGCGATCCAGATCGATCAGCAGACGGGCGAGTACACCGGGGCGGCGGACTTCCGGAACGGCGGGGTTGCGTACGGTCCCTGAAGCCACACGTCGAGTTACGCCTCGAATGAGTCCCGGAGCCCGTCGGCGACCACCTCGATCGCGTCGCGGCTCCGGTCGACGACGTCGGTCATGCTGATGAAGCCGTGGATCATCCCCTCGAAGTGCTCGTGGTCGACCGCCACACCCGCTTCGCGGAGGCGGTCGGCGTAGGCATAGCCCTCGTCGCGGAGCGGGTCGAACCCGCCGGTGATGAGCGTCGCCGGCGGGAGACCCGAGAGGTCGCGGGCGAGCAGCGGTGCGGCGTACTCGTTGCGGGCGTCGGTCGCGCGCGGGATGTAGCGCTCGTAGAACCACGCCATGTCGTCGCGTTCGAGGAAGTAGCCCTCGCCGTTCTCCGCGTAGGAGTCGAACTCGTGGAGCGGGGGCGAAGCGACCGCCGGGTAGACCAGTGATTGATGACACAGGTCGGGGCCGTCTCGGTCGCGCGCCATGAGGGTGACGGCGGCGGTGAGGTTGCCGCCGGCGCTGTCGCCGCCGACCGCGATCCGGTCGGGGTCGCCGCCGATCTCGGGCGCGAACTCGGCGGCCCACTCGGTGGTGGCATAGCAGTCCTCGACCGCCGCCGGGAACGGGTGTTCGGGCGCGAGCCGGTAGTCCACCGAGAGCACGAGGCAGTCGGCCTCGTTGGCGATCCCGCGACACACCGCGTCGTGAGTGTCGAGACTTCCGATGACCCAGCCGCCGCCGTGGAAAGTCACGAACACCGGGAGCGGGCCGTCGGCAGCCTCGGGGGCGTAGAGCCGCACCGGGAGCGAGCCCGCCGGACCCTGGATATTGAAGTTTCGAACCTCGCCGACGGGTTCGGGGTCCGCCGCGGAGAACAGCTCTTCGAGCTGGGCGCGTGCGGTGCCGACCGAGACGCCGTAGGTCGGCGGCGCGCGCTGTTCGTCCAGGGTATCGAGCAGGGCACGGACTTGTGGGTCGAGTTCCGAGGACATCGTTCGTTTCGAACGGCGACCAGCGACTTAATCCCCGGCGACGGCCCACGGCGGATCTCCAAACGCTTTCCTCGTCGCGGTCGGTAGGTCGTACTCGATGAGCTCCGTGAGCGCGCTGGCCCAGCAACTCGCCGTGGTCGCCGGCTTCGAGAACCCGCGGGTCTCGCTCGAACAGTACCGGACCCCGCCGGAGCTGGCCGCCCGCCTCGTCCACGACGCCGACCTCCAAGGCGACATCGAGGACCGGCTGGTGGTCGACCTCGGTACGGGAACGGGAATGCTCGCGCTCGCGGCCGCGCTCCGGGGCCCGACGGGCGTCGTCGGGCTCGACATCGACCGCGACCCGCTCCGGACCGCGGTCGAGAACCGCCGTCGGGTCGGCACCGCGGCGGACGTCTCGTGGGTCCGGGCCGACGCCACCGACGCGCCGCTCGCCCCGTCCGACCGTACGACCGTCGTGATGAACCCGCCGTTCGGCGCACAGGACGACAACGCCCACGCCGACCGCGCGTTCCTCGCGGCCGCCGCCCGCCTCGGCGAGGTGTCCTACTCGGTCCACAACGCCGGCAGTCAGGAGTTCGTCGAGTCGTTCGCCGCCGACAACGGCGGGAGGGTCACCCGGAAGTTCCGCGCCGAGCTCGACCTCCCGAACCGGTTCGCGTTCCACGACGAGGAGACGCGCACCATCGACGCCGAGCTGTTCCGTATCGAGTGGGACTGAACGGACGTTTCGGTTCGCCGCTCTCGCGTCGAGGGGTCAGCGGTCGTACAGCAGGTCGAGCGCACACCGGAGCTGATCGCCCCGGTCGGCGTCGGTTTCGAGGACCTCGCTCGACCAGTCGCCACCGTCGTACTCGAGCGCGGAGACCGTCCGCCCGGTCAGGAGGACCAGCCGTTTCGTCGCGTCCGGTTCTCGGGACGAGCGCCCGTCGAGCGGAGCCGTCCCGAGCGAGATAACCGACTCGACGTCGGGCCGGGCGCGTATCCGGTCGACGTCCGGCCGTTCGAGCGGTCTGGCGGGGATCGAGGTGCGGTCGTACACGGTCGTTCCTCTCAATAGAGTCAGACCGTTCTATCCCTTTGGGTTGCCTGCGCAACGAGTACAGGTCGGTAACGGGTTCGAGACGATATCTCACCGATACGTTTCGCGGCTGGCCACCCGCACCCTCGTTCCGTCGGCGGCGACGAACAGGTCGCCGCCGGTCCGGTTGAAGCGCAGGCCGCCCGCGCTGGCCGTCGTCCCGTTCGCGGGAAGTTTCACGCGGTCGACGGTCTCGTTCGCACGGGAGACCACGACTCCGAAACCCGCGCGGCGCGGGACGACGGAGACGTTCCGATTCTCGACCGTGGCGTCGGCGGTGGCTGGACCCGAGAGATAGGCGAATCGGCTCCCGTTACCCTGCCCGAATCGGACTTTGTAGGCGTGGCCACCGCCGATGGCCTTCCAGCCGGTTCGGGAGACGTGGACCGACTCCCGCCAGCCGAGGCCGCCGACGCCGACCGTTGCACAGCCGGCGAAGGCGAGCCGCGATTCCTCGACCCCGGTGGTCCAGAGGCTCCGCTGCCCGCTCTCGACTATCACCCCGCTCGCGTTCACCGTCGTCGACTCGCCGAACGCCGACACGTCGACCACCGAGACCACCCGGTTCGTGACGTTCTCGGCGTAGTATATCGTGTAATCCCGGACGTGGATCCGGTCCATCGTGCCGACGGCGGACCCGTCGTCCTGGGCGAGCGCCGTCCCGGTCGCGGCGGTCGTCGTGAGGTTCACGGGGACCGCGGGTGCGGCGAGCACCGCGAGCGCGAGCAGGAGCACCATCGTCGCCCCCGCACGGCGTTCGATGCCGACGACTCGACGAACGCGCCGGACACCCCGGACCCGACCGGGGGTCGCGACGCTCGCCGCGACGAGGAAGGCGAGCGCGAACACCAGCGCCACCCCGAGCGCTCGAAAGAGGACGAACTGGCCGTTCCCCCGGAACCAGTAGACCGCCCAGAGCGACTGCCCGATGGCGAACACCAGCGTGCCGAGCCAGAGCCGCCCCGCCGACGGCAGCCGTTCGCGCCGGTAGAACACCGCGATCCCGACGACGACCCCCGTCAGCAACCCGAGGGCGTGGGCCTGTATCGCGACCGTCGCCCACCACGGGAGGCCGTAGCCGCCACCGCTCGCGCCCGCCTCGACCACCGGGTTCCGGAGCGCGACGTAGACCTGCTGGATCACCCCGCTCGCCGCGAACGCCACCACGGTGGCGAGCGGGTACCGAACCAGCGTGAACCCCGCGAACGCGAACACCACCCCCGAGAAGCCGATGATCGGGCCGACCGAGAAGACCGCCGTGAACAGCCCCACCGCGACCACGGCGGCGGGCACCGCGAGGATTCGAGCGAGGGGACGTTCTAGCCGCGAGTCGTGGGAATGGGCGCTCGCCACGGCCGAGCCTCGACCACGGTCGCGCGTCGGCGGGTAGTGGCCCCACGCGTACTCCGCGAGCGGCGCGAGCGCGAGCGTGCCGACGAGGTTGCCCACGAGGTGGCTCGGCCCGACGTGGGCGAACGGCGCGACGACCATCCCCAGCGGGTAGCGATACGACCACGCACGGAACGGGAGCGAGACGGGGTTCCCCCACGACGTGAGGCCACCCTGAACGACCAGATAGACCGCGAGGACGAATCCAACAGTCAAAAACGACCCCCACGGCAGACCGTAGACGAACCGGGCGCGGAGGTGCTCGCCCCAGCGCTCGTCGTCGAGACGCGCGATAGCGACCACCGACCCCACGACCGCGAGCACCAGGACGACCCGTGCGAGCACCGCCCACGGCGAGGTCATACCGACGAGTCGACAGCGAGGGGTTTCACTCTGTCGCGCCGGGAGTCGTCAGGTTGAAGCGCGCGACGACGAAGAGTCCCTATGGATCTCCGTGTCATCGAAAACGACGACACCGAACTCTCGATCGAGATCGCGGGCGAGGACCACACGTTCATGAACGTCCTCAAGGGCGCGCTCCTCGAAGTCGAGGGCGTCTCCGCCGCGACCTACGACATGAACCCCGAGCAGTCGGGTGGCCAGACCGACCCGATCCTCGTGATCCGAACCGAGGGCGGGACCCGCCCGCTCGACGCGCTCGAAGCCGGCACCGAGCGGGTCAACGATATGACGACGGCCTTCCACGAGGCCTTCGAGTCCGCAGCCCCCGCGGCCTGAACACGGCACTGGTCTCTCGTCCCACCGTTCCGAGAGCGATCGCCATGTCCCAGCCCGATTTTCGGACCCGTCAGCCGCCGAGCGGTGCGGTCGGCGGGAGGTAGGGTGCGGTTAGGGTGGATGGGGTTGCGGTCGGTGGCGGTTGCGGTGGCGGACGGTTGGCGCGCGCTCGCGGTCGTGCGTGAGTGAAGCGAACGCCGACCGCGAACATTGTGCGAGGGATGAGCACCACAGCGACCAACGGGAGCGAGGAGCGCAGTCGGCTGGGGAGGCTCGTGGCTGATACGGGGCGGTAGCGGTGCGGTCCCTCATTTGCAACGGGTTACTCGTGATGTTCTCGATCACACTCACCGCCGCTCAGAGGACGAAAGTTCCCCAAAGCCGTCAGTAGAGTCGTTCGGTCGCGATCCCCGCACCCTCGACCAACGCACCGAGTTTCGCCCACGCGATCTCGGGGTTGACCATCCCCAATCCCGCTTGCGTCCCGAAGCCACAGTCGGGGGCGGCGACGAGCGGGGTGTCGTCGTCGACCGCGTTCGCGACGCGCTCTAAGCGGTCGGCGATCGTCTCCGGGTGGTCGATGATGTTCGTCTTCACGTCCACCACGCCGGGCAGCAGCGTCCAGCCGTCCGGGACCGGGTGTTCGGCGAACGCGCGGTACTCGTGCTGGTGGCGGGGGTTGGCCTGCTCGATACTCAGCCCCGTGATGTCGGCCTCGTAGATGACCGGCAGCATCTCGGCGAGGTCGGCGTCGAGGTGGCCGGGACCCTCGTAGCTTCCCCAGCAGGTGTGGAGTCGGACCTGCTCGGCGGGAACGTTTTCGAGCGCGCCGTTGAGCGCCTCGACGTTCCGGCGCGTGACCTGTTTGACGTCCTCGATCGGCGCGTCCGCGAGGGCCTCGGTCTGTCCGGCGGTGAGGAGTTCGGGCGCGTCGATCTGGAGGGTGAGCCCGGCGTCGGCGACGGTCTCGTACTCCTCGGCCATCGCGTCGGCGGCGGCAGTGAGATACGCCTCGTGGGAGTCGTAGTAGTCGTTGACGTGGGTCGCGGTGACGACGCTCGGCGAGGCCGAGGTCATGAACGTGTCCTCGAAGTCGGTGTCGTCGAGGGCGGCCCGGAAGCCCTCGATCTCGGCTTCGGCCTCCTCGTGACCGGTGTACTCGATCGCGTCGGCGACGACCGGCTGCATCGCGAGGTCGATCACGTCGGTCCGGAAGGTCTGGTCGGCGTAGTCGGGGTAGTCCTGGAGGTCCGCCCAGAGCTCCTGCTCGCGCGTCCCCTCGATACCGCTGAGGCGGTCCTTGACGTACCAGTTGAACGAGACCCGGGACTGCTCGCCGTTGTTGGCGATGTCGAGACCCGTTTCGGCCTGGCGCTCGACGACGTCGCGCGTGGCGTCCGCGACGGTCGTCTCCCACTCCGTCTCGTCCACCGCGTCGCCGTCCTGGCGCTTGGTGAGGAGGTCGAGCAGCTCCGGGGGCCGCGGCAGGCTCCCGACGTGCGTCGTCCGGATCCGGCGTTCGTCTCCCATGTATTCACTCGGGTTATCGGAACCCGCGTTGATATAACCAGCGGTACTTGTCGAGGGCGGGTCACCGTTCCGTTTCCGCGTCGATGCTACGTTTCGTCGGCGCTCTCGAGGACGTCCTTCAGCGGCGGGGCCTCGTACGCGGCGAACCGGTCGAGGAGCGCCTCGGGGTCGTCCTCGACGATGACCATCGCCCGGTGGTCCTGGCTCACGAACTCCTCGGTCACCTGATGGTCGAAGAACGCCGCGAGATCGGCGTAGTAGTCCTCGACGTTCAACAGTCCACACGGGTGGTCGTGGAGCCCGAGCTGGGTCCAAGTGAGGACCTCGGTGAGCTCTTCGAGGGTCCCGAAACCGCCGGGAAGCGCGACGAATCCGTCGGCGAGGTCGACCATCCGTTGTTTGCGCGCGTGCATCGAATCGACGACGTCGAGCGCCGTGAGCCCGTCGTGGGCGACCTCGGCGTCGACGAGCGACTCCGGGATCACGCCGTGGACCTCGCCGCCCGTGTCGAGCGTCGCGTCCGCGACCGCGCCCATCAGCCCGACGTCGCCGCCGCCGTAGACGAGCCCGATCCCCCGGTCGGCGAGCGTTCGGCCGAGCCGCTCGGCGGCCCGTCGATACGCCGGTCGCGCTCCCGGACTCGACCCGCAGTAGACACAGAGACGGTCCATGGCCGGTGTTTTCGCTGGCAGACGAAGTGCTGTCCGGTCCGTCGCTCCCCGTTCCGAGCGGGAAGGTTTACCCCGCCGGAGCGAATTGGGTTCCCCATGGCAGGACTCATTCAGCGAACCGCGGAAGCGATCGACGACATGTGGCAATCGATCTGGGGCGGTTCGAGCCGTCTCGAGAAGGTGGTCATCGCGGTCTTCCTCGTCGTGACCGGGCTCGCGATCCCGGTGGTCCCGATCGTCTGGCTGGCACGCATCGTCGCGAACTGAGCCCCGAGGAGCCGCGGCCGGCACGGGCAACCCGGTATCTTTTCGAGGGAACGGACTGCAGTGTAGTATGACCGAACTCCTAGCGGACCGAACGGCCGTCGTGACCGGCGCTGCGAGCGGGATCGGTCGCGGGATCGCGCTCTCGCTCGCCCGTCACGGCGCGGCCGTCGTCGTCGCCGACATTCGGGACACACCCCGTGGAGGCGGCGCGCCGACCCACGAGCGGATCGAGGACGAAACCGAGGCTCGTGCGACGTCCGTCCACTGTGACGTGACCGAACGAGAGGGGATAGTCGACGCCATCGAGGCCGCCGGGACCTTCGGCGGGATCGACGTCATGGTCAACAACGCCGGCTACAGCCGGAACGAGGCGTTCACCGAGGTCGATACGGCGGCGTACGACGACATGATGGACGTGAACGCGAAGGGGACGTTCATGGGGGCCCAGGTCGCCGCGGAGCGAATGGGCGAGACCGACGGTGGAAGCATCATCAACGTCTCCAGCGCCGAGGGGCTCCAGGGGATCGGCGAGCATCCGACCTACGGGACGTCGAAGGGTGCCGTCCGGACGCTCACGTACTCGCTCGCCGACGCGCTCGCGCCCGAGATCCGCGTCAACGCGATCCATCCGGGACTGATCGAGACGAAGATGACGACCGAGGACACCCCGATGATCGGCACCGACGACGAGGACGAGTTCCGGGAGAAGATCGCGCTCGACCGCGTCGGCCAACCCGACGACATCGGCCGGGCAGCGGTGTTCCTCGCGAGCGACCTCGCGGGCTACGTCACCGGCGAATCGCTCGTCGTCGACGGCGGAATGACGAGCACCATCTGACCGGTCACGGACTCGGTTCGTAGAACGAGGGCGATCGGCGACCGCGGGCGACGCGCTCAGTCGTCGTCCTCCGTGGTCCCCTGGTCGCCCGTCGTTCCGTCCGCGGACCGGTCGCGACCGAAGATGACCGTCTCCTCCTGGAAGAGGAGGTTGCCGTACTGCTCGCGGAACGACTTCGCGAGCCCGAGGACCGCGAGGAGGCAGACGATGGCGAACGGGCCGCCCGTGATGATCGCGGCGGACTGGAGCGCGTCGACGCCGCCGATGACCATCAGCACCGACGCGACGGCACCCAACATCAGTCCCCAGAACACCCGGATCACCGTCGAGGGGTGCTCCTCGCCGCCGGTGGTCATCATCGAGACGGCGAGCGTCGAGGAGTCGGCCGACGTGATGAAGAAGGTCGTCACGAGCACGAGAAAGCCCGCCAGCAGGAACATCCCGCCGGGCAGCGCGCCGTAGAGCACGTAGCCCGAGACCGACTCGCCGAGCCGGTTGATCGGTCCGAGGAGGTTCGCGCCACCCGAGTGCTGGAGCCAGACGCCGGTGCCGCCGAGCACGATGAACCACGGGGTGGTCGCGATCCCGGTCGCGCCGATGCCGGTGAAGGCGACCTCGCGGACGGAGCGCCCCCGCGATATCCGCGCGATGAACAGCCCCGCGAACGGCGACCACGCGAGCGGCCAGGCCCAGTAGAAGACCGTCCAGGCGTTCGCCCACTGGCCGTTGTTGGCGGTGTCGATGAAGAGGCTCATCGCGACGAAATCGGTGACGAACCCGCCGAGGGCGTCGGTTCCGAGCTGGAGGACGAACCAGGTCGGCCCGACGACGAGCGTGGCGACAAGCAACACGGCGAACAGCCCCATATTGAAGTTCGAGAGCCGGCGGATGCCCTTGTCGACGCCGAGCACCACCGATATCGTGAAGACGAGGGTCATCCCGGTGATCACGAGGAACGTGCCGACGTCGCCGAACTGGATCCCCCACTGGAACCGGAGACCGGTGAGGAACTGGCTCCCGATGAACCCGAGCGAGGTCGAGACGCCGCCGAGCGTCGCGAACACCGCGACGATGTCGATGAGCTTCGCCCAGTAGCTGTCGGCGACGTTCTCCGCTCCGATGAACGGCGTCAGAACCGAGGAGACGCGCAACGGCGCGCCGTGGTTGTAGACGTAGTAGCCGATGCCGAGCCCCATCACCGTGAAACACGACCACTGGGTGAGCGCCCAGTGAAACATCGAGTACTGGACCGCGATCGGCATCGCGGCGGCCGAGCTATCCGCCACACCGCCGTAGAGCGGCGGGACGGTCGCGTAGTGGAGCAACGCCTCGGCGGGGCCCCAGAAGACGATGCCCGCGGCGAGCCCCGCCGAGTACATCATCGTGAAGTAGGAGACGAAACTGTACTCCGGCGGGTCGTCGCCGAACCGGAGGTTCCCCCACGGGCCGAGGATGAGGAAGAAGAGGAACGCGACGAAGAACAGCATTACGATGAGGAAGGCCCAGTTGAAGTGCGCGAGCACGAACCCGTTCGCGCCCGAAACGAGGTCGGCGGCGGTCTGAGGAGCGAGCGCGAACACCACGACGAACAGCAGGGTGAGCCCCGCCCCGAAGGCGAAGACGATCGGGTCGATCTCGTCGACGAACGCCGCAAGCGGCCCGGAGCCGTCGGCCCGACTCATCGCGACCGTCCCTCCGTCCTCCATCCCGTTCGTCCACGGTGCGGCGATGGGCCATCGAGAGAACGGGTACGGTGAGGAGAGAGGTGAGAGATACGTGTCATCTGTTGACTACCACCGTACGAACCGGAGCGATCAGGTTAACTGTTGTGGAGATCGGGGTTTCGGTCGGTGGATCGTGTGAATTCGAACCAAAGCGTCGCACGGGCCGTAGACCGGACGGAAGGAAGCGGGTGGACGGAGCGGTCGGGTGAGGGGACACGAGATACTATGTACCCGCTGACCGAAACGGGAGGGAGACAGCATGCCAGGGGACGTCTTCGAGGCTGCCGAGTACGACCGACGGATCGCACGGACGAGGGAACGTCTGGCCGAGGCGGGGCTGGACGCGGTGTTCGTCACCGACCCGTCGAACATGAACTACCTCACCGGCTACGACGGCTGGTCGTTCTACGTCCACCAGGGCGTGGTCGTCACGCGGGACCACGACCCGGTCTGGGTGGGGCGGCAGATGGACGCCATCGGCGCGCGAGCGACGACGTCCCTCCCCGAGGCGGACATCCGCGCGTACAGTGACGACCACGTCCACTCGCCCCACGACCGCCACCCGATGGACGTCGTCGCCGACGTTCTCGCAGATCTCGGGGTCGACGACGGTCGGATCGGGCTCGAGATGGACGCCTACTACTTCACCGCGAAGTCCTACACCCGTCTCCAGGAACGACTCCCCGAAACCGAGTTCGCCGACGCCACGCTGCTGGTCAACTGGGTTCGGGTGAAGAAATCCGAACAGGAGTTGGAGTACATGCGCCAGGCCGCCCGGATCTCCGAGAACGCGATGGCAGCGGGCCTCGACGCCATCGAGGAGGGCGTGCCGGAGTACGAGGCGGTCGAAGCCATCTACTCGGCGCTCATCGAGGGCACCGAGGACTACGGCGGCGACTATCCCTCGATCGTGCCGCTGTTGCCCTCCGGTGACTACACCGGCGCACCCCACCTGACCTGGACCGACGAGCCGTTTTCCGCAGGTGATCCCGTGGTCATCGAACTCGCGGGCTGTCGCCACCGCTATCACTCGCCGCTCGCCCGAACGACGTTCGTCGGCGATCCACCCGACGAGATCGCCGAAACCGCGTCGGTCGTCGTCGACGGTCTGGAGGCCGCGCTCGATACGGTCAAGCCGGGCGTCACCTGCGAGACCGTCGAGGAGGCCTGGCGCGAGGAGGTCGCGAAACACGGTATCGAGAAGGCCGACCGCATCGGCTACTCGGTGGGCCTCGGCTACCCGCCGGACTGGGGCGAACACACCGCCAGCCTCCGACCGGGCGACGAGACGGTGCTGGAGGAGGACATGACCTTCCACACGATCCCCGCCCTCTGGTTCGACGAGTTCGGCGTCGAACTCAGCGAGACGTTCCGGGTGACCGCGACGGGCGTCGAGACCTTAGCGGAGTTCCCCCGTCGGCTGTTCACCACGTAAACGGCCCGAAGAGGGCCGACCGGACGACGACACGACCGGTCCGCCGGGTTCGAGTGTCGAGCCCGCGCCGAACACAACGATTTTAGCGGATGCCGAATACGTCGCCGTGTATGGGCAGGAAAACGATGCAACGACCGACGACCGTCCGATCCGCGACCGCCCGGCGAGCGAGGGTGGGGACGGGGAAGGAACGAACCGGGCCGGAGGCCGAGTCGGACGAATGACGTCGAACGACGACGACCGACTCGATACGGTCTCGATCCACGCGGGCGAGCGCGAGACGAACGACGCGCTGGTGACGCCGATCTACGCCAACGCGACCTACCGGTACGACTCGCCAAGCGAGCGCGGCGAGTACCGCTACTCCCGGATGGCCGCTCCGACGCGGGCCGACCTCGAAGCGGTAGTGGCGGACCTCGAAGGCGCGGCCCACGCGAAGGTGTTCGCGAGCGGTATGGCGGCGATCGACGCGGTCTTTTCCCTGCTCTCGGCGGGCGACCACGTCGTCGCGGGCGACAGCCTCTACGCCGAGACCTACGACCTGCTCGCCGAGTTCTACCCGCGATACGGGATCGAGGTGAGCTACGTCGACGTCACGGACCCCGAGGCGGTTCGCGAGGCGGTCGGGGAGGACACCGCGCTCGTCTACGCCGAGAGTCCGACGAACCCGCTCCTCCGGATCACCGACCTGGAGACGACGGCGGCTATCGCCCACGAGGCCGACGCCCTCCTCGCCGTGGACAACACGTTCGCGTCGCCCGCGCTCCAGCGCCCGGTCGAACGCGGCGCGGACCTCGTCGTCGAGTCGCTCACGAAGTATCTCGGTGGCCACTCCGACGCCATCGCCGGATCCGTGGCGACCGACGACGACGCCCTCGCCGAGCGGATCTGGCGTATCCAGTACACTCGCGGGGCGGTCGTCGGCCCGTTCGAGGCGTTCCTCGTTCGGCGGGGGATCAAGACGCTGGGCGCGCGGATGGACCGCCACTGTCACAACGCGGCGCTCCTCGCCGACCTGCTCGACGGCCACGACGCCGTCGAGCGGGTTCACTATCCGGGGCTCGCCTCCCACCCCGGCCACGAGGTCGCCGCCGAACAGATGGCCGACTTCGGCGGGATGCTGTCGTTCGAGCTCGCGGGCGGGGTCGAGGACGCGGTCGCGTTCGTCGCGGCGCTGGAGACGATCACGATCGCCGAGAGCCTCGGCGGGGTCGAGAGCCTCATCGAGGTCCCCGCCGCGATGACCCACCAGAACCTCGCACCGACCGAACTCGACGCCGCCGGGATCGACCCCGGACTCGTCCGCCTCAGCGTCGGCATCGAACGGAGCGAGGACCTGGTGGCGGACGTCGAACGGGGGCTGGACGCCGTTACGCGATGATGCGGCACTCACGTCACCGGTAGAGCGCCCGGTCACGACCGTCGCGCCGTCGGATCGCTCGGTCGGCCACGGGCGACGAACACGGATGGCCACTGCCGCCACGTCGTTCGATGATGACGGGTAGCGAAAGTCCGAAGTCGCTCGTGGCTGTGATGGTCGCATGAACGACGTCGACACCGATTCGGACGACGGAGGATCGGAGCGGATGCGTGCCTCGGTACTCACGGCGGTCGGCGAGGTCGAGGTCCAGGACCGCCCGCGCCCGACCGTCGCCGACGACGACGTGCTGATCCGGGTCGGCGCGTGCGGCGTCTGTATGACCGACTACCACATGTACCACGGGTCGTTCGAGGCCCCGACGCCGCTCGTGCTCGGCCACGAGACCGCGGGCGAGGTCGTCGAGGTGGGCGAGAACGTCACGAACGTGACCGTCGGGGACCGCGTCACGCTCAACCCGACGGTCCCCTGCAACGCCTGTCCGGCCTGCAAGCGCGGCGAGACGAACCTCTGTGCGGACAACACCTCGATCGGCGGGGCCGGGAACACCATCCGGGACGGCTCGTTCGCCGAGTACGTCGCCGCCCCGGCGTCGGTCGTCGTCGACTGCGGCGACCTCCCGGTCCGGACGGCCGCGCTCGCCGAACCGCTCGCCTGCTGTGTCCACGCCGTCGACCGGGCCGACGTGACGACCGGCGACACGGTGGCCGTCATCGGTGCGGGCCCGATCGGACTCCTCATGGTCCAGAGCTTCCGGGTCGCCGGTGCCGGGGAGGTCATCGTCTCGGAACTCGACGCCGACCGCCGCGAACTCGCGCTCGAACTCGGGGCCGACCACGCGGTCGACCCCGCCGACGGCGACGCGGTCGAACAGGTCACGGCGGTCGACGGGCCGGTCGACGTCGCGGCGGAGGTGGTGGGGCAGACGGCCACGATCGAACAGGCCCGCGCGATGACCGGCAAGGGCGGGCGCACGCTGGTCGCTGGCGTCCCGCCCCAGGACGCCACGATGGAGTTCTCGCCGTTCGACCTCTACTTCGACGAGGTCAGCATGGTCGGCACGTTCGCGCTGACCCAGGAGTCCTTCGAGCGGGCGGTGACGCTCCTCCGGAACGACCGGATCGACGTCGACCCGCTCGTCACCGAGGAGATCGGGCTCGACGGGCTGGAGGGCGCGTTCGAGCGGATGGGCAACACCGAGGGGCTCAAGAAACTCGTCGTTCCCGGCGGGACGGCCTGATGGGTGTCGAGCGCCGACCGACCGGCGGTCACGGCGGGCCTGCGTCACCGGATCCGGCCCTTCATCCGCGTCGAGACCGGTCCTCGAACCGACCGTGATTAGTTCGGTGGTGTCGCTCGGGCTCGGGCTGACCGTCGCGCTCGTCGTCGTCTCGTTCGCCTCGGGCGTCGGTATCACGGCGATCGGGCCCGGCGGGATCTTCCTGACGATCGCGCTCTATACGCTCACCGACATCGGTTCGGACGTCATCGCCGGCACCGTTCAGGTCGCGTTCATCGCCACCGGGGTGGTCGGGACCGCCGCCTACGTTCGCTCCGGCGAGCTCTCTAGGGAGCGCCTCTCGCTGACCGGACTGCTCTGTGGCGGGAGCATCGGCGGGGCCGTGGTCGGCGCATGGCTGAACGGGTCGGTCTCCCGCGACCTGTTCGGCGTGCTGCTCGGGTTGCTCACCGGGATCGCGGGGCTCGTCATCGTCTACCGGGAGCTCCGGGGGCTGAGCGCGGTCTACTCGTTGGACCTCGAAACGACCGCCGGCCGGACGGGCTACTTCGTGGTCGGCGCGGTTCTCGGTGGGTTCAGCGGCCTCCTCGGCGTCGGTGGCCCGGTGATCGCCGTCCCGGCGCTCGTGTTGCTCGGCGTGCCGATGCTGAGCGCCGTCGCGGTCGCCCAGGCCCAGGGCGTGTTCATCGCGATGTTCGCCGCGCTCGGCTACCTCGCCCAGGGGGCCGTCTCGAGCTCGCTCGCCCTTCTGGTCGGTGTTCCGCTACTCGCGGGCGTGCTCGTCGGGTGGAAGGTCGCCCACTTCGTCGACCCCGCCCGGTTGAAGGTGGTCCTCGGCGGCGTTCTGATCCTCGTCGCACCCACGCTCGTGCTGTAGACCCGGCGGCGATCCGAACCGTCGTCCGGGAGTCGCCAAAACATCCAAGTACCAGGACGAACTCGCATCGTGCGCGGAAACTGAACCCATGACCCGGCTCCGAAACCACCTGGCCGAACTGAACAGCGACACGAAACATCGGATCGTCGACCGCCTCCGCGAACGCTACCGAGAGCCCATGGTAGCCACACCGTATCGGCTCGCGAAGACCGGGGTTCGTCCGCGAAAGTAGCCGTTCGTTCGCCGAAAATCGGCATACGCCGTCTCCGTACCGCTGAGCGCCCTCGTCCGCAAACCGTGCGCTTATCAGTACTCTCCTACTTCATCGGATATCCGTTGTCCATATCTCGTCGAGGACCGATCACCAGCAGTATCGCTCGCCAGGAAATGACAGGGAAAAATCAATATACGTAGAATGAGTGAAAGCACAGGGGCCGGGCTCGATGGGGTTCCCGGCGAGGATTTCTTCGACAAATACGGTCTCGCGTTCGTCATGGTCGCGAGCTACTTCGGCTCGGGCTCGGTCTTCATCGCGAGTTCGGCCGGGGTCCAGTACGGCTACGCACTGCTCTGGGCGGTCGTGGGAGCGGTGGTCCTCGGCTTCATCGCCCAGTACATCAGCGCGCGCCTCGGGATCTTCGGCAAGCCGCTGATGACGTTCATCCACGACCGGGTCGGCGCGCCGATAGCGACGACGCTCGCGCTCGTGCTCTCGGTCGGCTGTATCGCGTGGGGGCTCGCGCTCACGGCCGCCGTCGGCGAGGGGATCTCCGTACTGCTCGGCGGGGCCATCCAGTGGCAGCCGATCGCGGTCGCCTGCGGGCTCCTCGCGGTCGTCGTCGGGATTCTCGGCTACGACTTCGTCGAGAAGGTCATGATCACGCTGATGTTCGGTCTCCTGATCGCCTACGTCGTCGTCGCGGTCGGGAGCGGTCCCTCCATCAGCGGCGTCGCCGGCGGGTTCGTCCCGGGGATCCCCGATATCGGCGCGCTCACGCTCGTCGCGAGCATCCTCGGGACGACCGCGCTCTGGCCCAACTTCTTCCTCGAATCCATCCTCGTTCGGGAGAAGGGCTGGACCGACGAGTCCGCGATCCCGACGATGCGTCTCGACCTCGGCGTCGGCTACGCCATCGGCGGGATCGTCACCATCGCGATCGTCGTCGCGACGGCGGCGGTGCTCCGGCCGGCGGGGATCACGGAGATAGCGACGTTCATCACACCCGGGCGGGCGCTGGCCGACGTCCTCGGCGACTGGGCGCTGGTCCTCTTCCTCGTCGGAGCGATCGTCGCGGCCTTCAACAGCATCGTTCCCATCATGTGGACGCCCGCGTACATCATCCCGCAGGCCACCGGGCGGGACGTGGACAGCGACGACCGACTCTTCCGGATCGTCTACGTCGTCGGTATCGGGATCAGCGCGCTCTCGCCACTGGTGGCGGCCTTCTTCGGGCTGGGCGTCGTGGACATGATCGTGTTGTTCCCGGCGCTCAACGGGGTGATCGGGCTCCCGATCACCGCGGTCTGCCTCGTCTGGGCGGCGAACAACACGGGCTTGCTAGGCGAGCACACGAACGGGCCGGCGCTGAACGCCGTCGGTGCCGTGCTCGTGGTTCTCTCGGTCGTGCTCGGTGTCTCCTCGGCCCAGAGCGTGATCGGGGCGATCACCGGCGGCGGTCTGTAACCGGACACCGGCTATCGCCGTCGAACCGGTGGTGAAAGTCCAGGAGAAGGGTTTCAGGCGTCGTCGCCGAATCGATCGATGTCGCGCTGGAGGCGCACGAGCTCGGCACGCTGTGCGGCGAGGTTCGCGATGTGGTCGTCGAGCTTCTCGATGGTTCCGTCGACCGTCGCGGCGAGCGAATCGAGGTCGTGCTCGCCGGCCTCGATGCGGGCGCGGCGGATGTGTTTGCAGTCCGCATCCCGATACATGAAGTCCGGGCAGGTGCACGACGGGGTTCGGATGTCCACGAGGTACTCGGTGCCGTCCTCGCTGTAGACCCGGTAGACGTCCGGCCCGTGTTCGAGGACGACCAGCCGCTCGGAGAGCGCTCGCCGGTCGCGCCTGTCGATCGCGTGCTTGAACGGCCGCGTCGCGAGCGCGTCGTCGTACGATGTGGTCGTGCTCATTGTATCACGAAACGGGATTCGGCGGGATAAGCCGGCGGCAACGCCGGAGTGAAAGTGAACATCGTCTCGCTGAGAGTAGCGATATCGGAACGGAGAGCGGCTGTCAGGGTGATCGGGATCACATTCGCGCCGCCTCTACGCGGCGAACGGCACCGCTCGCGGGACGACCGCTGCCGTCGTTTCGGGCGTGACGGTCATCCGGCAGGCTCGTTCGTGTCGTCCCCGTCCCCTCCGACACTTCCACTTTCGGGACGGGGATGGCTCGTCCCCTTAGTACCGAACCGCGTGTATCGGGTATGAGACGAGACCTGATGCAGTGTTTCGACTGTGGTGAGTTCTGTATCACCGCGCTCGACGACAGTGGGAACCGGTATCGAGTCGGCGCGAGCGGCTGTCCGAGCTGCGGCGAATCGAGGCTTCGCTCCGTCATGGACACCCGAACGGGGCCGCCACCCGCATGAACGAACTCGTCTTCTTCGCCGGTGTCGTCGCCGGTCTCGGGTTGGGTGCGGTCGTCTACGCACGGCTCCGGCGATTCCCGGACGTATCGCTGTGAGCCGACCACCGACCCCGGGACGGCTGTTTTAGCTCGCCGAGCCGCCGACGCCACGAACCAGGTCGCGCGCGAGAACGGCACAGACCACGAGCAACAGACAGCCGACGGCCGCCATCCAGACCCCGGCGACCTGGTCGCCGGTGCCGAGGGTCCGGAGGCCGTTCAGCTCGACGACCACGCCCGCGAGCGCCGCGACGACGGCGACGACCGCCCGCACCGCGACGGTCCCCGCGTCGGCGGCGGTGCCGATGAGGGCTTCGAACATGACCACTCCCTATCCAACCCCGTGGCAAAGCCGTTGTGTTTCGGGACGAAACGACTATAGTCGACTGCGGTCGTGATTCCCCCACGATGGCGCGCTACGGCGACCTCGACTACGCACGGCTCACGAAACGCGGGTTCGGCCTCGGCGTCGGGCTGTTCGCGCTCGGCGTTCTCGGGCTGGTCCTCTTCCAACCGCTCGTCGGTCCGTTCCCCGGCTGGGAGGAACAGCTACTGGTCGACAGCGAGGCGCTCGGGATCGTCGTCGCCTTCCTCTCGGTGCTGCTGTTCGGGGTCGTCCTCCCGTTGACCGAGTGACTCCGGCTCGATCCGACTCAATCCTCGACGGAACGGGACGGGATCTCAGCGCCGGACCGGAACGTCGTGGTCGGCGAGGTACTCCTTGACCTCCCCGATGGAGTACTCGCCGAAGTGGAAGATCGAGGCCGCGAGCGCGGCGTCCGCGCCCGCCTCGGTGAACACCTCGTCCATGTCGGCGGGGCCGCCACAGCCCGAGGAGGCGATCACCGGTGTCGAGACGGTCTCACAGACCGCGCCCGTGAGCGGGATGTCGTAGCCGTCCTTCGTGCCGTCGGCGTCGATCGAGTTGACGAACAGCTCGCCGGCCCCTCGGTCCTCGGCCTCGCGCGCCCACGCCACGACGTCGACGCCCGTTCCCTCGCGTCCGCCTTTGACCGTGCACTCGAACCAACACGATTCGCCGTCGACGGTGGTGTAATACTCGCCTTCGCCGTCGAACCGCCGGCGGGCGTCGACCGAGATCACGATACACTGGTTCCCGAAGGCCGCCGCGCTCTCCGTGATGAGTTCGGGTCTGTCGAGCGCCGCCGTGTTGATCGAGACCTTGTCCGCCCCCGCCCGGAGGGTTTCCTTTACGTCCTCGCGGGTGCGGATGCCGCCGCCCACGGTCAGGGGGATGAACACCTCGTCGGCCACCCGTGACACGACGTCGAGCATCGTCGTGCGGCCGTCGGCCGAGGCGGTGATGTCGAGGAAGACGAACTCGTCCGCGCCGGCGGCGTTGTACTCCCGAGCCATCTCGACCGGGTCGCCGGAGTAGGTCAGGTCCTCGAAGTTCACGCCGGTGTAGACCGCGGGCTCGCCGTCGTCGTCGAGGTCGACGTCGATACAGGGAATGATGCGCTTTGTCAGCATTCGATATCGGATGGTCGGCGACCGGCGGTAAAAGCCCTGCCGTCACCGCGAAACACTTACTCCCCCCGTTCGTTCGCCCCCGCATGGACGACAACTTGACGACGACGACCGGCGGCGGACTGGCCTCGAACGCGGCGGACGACCGGGAGACCGCCCCGATGAGCCCGTTCTCGGCGCGGGCGGCGGGGATCGGGTTCGCCGTGCTGGTGGTCGGGCTGGTGGTCGTCTTCGGGATCCCGGTCGTCCTCGGGTAACGGGTCGAAGACGGTGTTCAGGCGGCCGTGCCGTTCGCCGAGAGGAGTCCCCCGGCGACCGACGCGAGCTCGTCGGCATCGGCGTCGGCGAGGCGCTCGTCGCCGAGCAGAAGCCGGAGGCGTGGTCGACCGACGTCGATCGGGACCTTCGTGGTGTGGATCAGGTCCATCTCTTCGAGTCGGGTCTTGGTACGCGAGAACGTCGCCTTGCTCGCCACGCCGGTGTCCTCGCCCCACTTCGAGATGTCGTAGAGGAGTTCCTCGTTCTTCGCCGCGACGAGCAGGCTGATCGTGACCTCGTCGAGCCCGTCGTCGCCGCCGCGTGCGGTGTCGAGCGAGGCCAGCACCCCGTCGAAGTCGGTCACCATCTCGGGGCCGAACGACTCCTCCATCGTCGCTCGCACGCGCGAGAGCGGCGGGGTCCGGAGCGTGTAGGGTGCGGCGTCCGCCCACGCGTCCGCGTACTCCTCGCGGGCGGTCTCGCCGAACGTCTCGTCGTCGGTGGCGAGCCCGGCGACCCGCCCACCCGCGGTGACGACCGAGAACACCGTCCCCTCGGTGATGACCAGCGGGCTCATGCCGTCGCCGTCGGCGATACGGAGCGAGAGGGTCTCGTCCTCGATGAGGTCGGCGGCGGTGCTGGCCACGATGAAGTCGTCCATCACCGTCTTCAGCGTGTCCTCGCGTGCGAACAGCCGGACCGCCGGCGGGTCGTCGAGGTCGTCGAGCACCGCCACCAGGCGTTCGACCGACGTCGCCGACGCCGCGACCACGAACGACTCGCCGGCCGCGTCGGCGAGCGCGGCCCGATAGACGTTCGCGACGTCCGTCTCGATCAGATTCTGGGAACTCATGCGACTGGCTACTAGGTGTTCGCGGTATTTAATTTCACTGGCCACCACGGCCTGAAATGCCCGAATTTCCCGGAACCGTAACCCGAAACGTGCATAAATTTCAGGTAAATACCGCCCGTTCCTCCTTCGGGAACCACGGGGGATCCTGTCCGAAAGGATCGACAACGCTTATGCATCCGTTGGTCGTCGCTCCGCCCATCATGTCGGACGAACGAGGATCGAGTTCGGGGACACACCGCTGGCACGTCGCTGAACTCGACCCGGTGCTCGCACGACGATACCCCTCGGCGACCAACAGCTGTACCTACTCGGGGCCGTAGTCGGCCGCCACGAACCGGCCGTCCCAGTGGAGGTCGCCGTCGACCTTCGCCGGGACCCCCTCGGCCGCCAGCAGCCGTTCGAGGTCGGCGACCGAGCACTCGAACGTCCTGACCGTCCCCGACGAGAGGTGGTACTCGCTCTCGCCGTCGACGCAGGGGACGAAGAGGCTCCCCATCCCGCGTTCGGCCGTCGGGTAGGTCCGGTGTTCGACCCGAAGTCCGTCGTCCGTCCGCTCGGCCACGTAGAGGTTCGGCGTCCCGCTCTCGGCGTGAGCGATGGTGAACCCGCCGTCGCCGACGACGAGATACTGGCCGCCGACGATGATCTCGTCGCGGGCGATCTCGAGGGCGGCCCGCAGCGGGAAGCCGGCGTTGAGCAAGCCCGCGAACGCCCGGCCCATCGCCACCGCGTTCCGGTTCAGTACGTCCGAGAGGGTGACGATGCCGCCGATGGAACCCTTCCGGATCAGGCTCATGCCCTGCTCGTAGGATTGACAGGCGTTGAGTAGGAAGGCGTTGACCCCGACCGAGTCCAGCGTCGCGGCGTCGAGCGTCCCGTCGAGACACTCGAAGCCGGCACCGTCGATGTGGCCGATGTAGTGGAGGAGGTCGGTCCGCTTTTCGAGGGTCGCACGGAGTTCGTCGACGGTGAGGTCGCGCTCGACGGCGACGTCGAACGGGAGGTCCTGGTCGCCGTAGATCGTATCGACCAGCCCCTCTTCCTCGCCCATCTCGGCATCGTTGCAGACCACCCGAACGGTGATGTCGCCCTCCGTCGGCGTGCGGTCGAGGCGGTTCCGATGTGCTTCGGTCGTGGCCTTGCTCGCCCCCAGCGGCGTCCCGTCCCCGACCCACGCCTGTTCGAGCGAGTCCGCCGCCGCGAGCCGGACGAACTGCGGGGGCTCGCTGGAACGGGCGGCGACGCCCCGGCTGGTCTCGGGACCGCTTCCCCGGAGGAACTCGTCGAGCGTGGCGGCCCAGACGTTCGAGACCGCGACCTCGTGAGTGTGCGGCGACCGGACGACGGCGAGGTCGTCGACGAGGAAGGGGAGCATCTCGACGCTGTCGGGGGTGGGCTCGACGTGGGCGGTGAGCTTCCACTGGGNAGGTCGTCGACGAGGAAGGGGAGCATCTCGACGCTGTCGGGGGTGGGCTCGACGTGGGCGGTGAGCTTCCACTGGGGGAGGTGCGGTTCGATCGTCCCGAAGGGAACGTCGAGGGCGGCTTCGAGCCGGGCCGCCAGCGAGCGGTCGTAGAGTTCGGCGAGATCCAGTCCCAACCTCGATTCCAGTGCCGAGTGCTCGTGGAGGTCGACCGGCGAGCGGCCCTCGGACCGACAGAGACAGTCGAGGAAGAAGGCGCGCTTGAGGGTGCGCTCGACGGTGGCCTCGAAGCCGGCAGGGCCGTCCAGGGAGTATTCGAGTCCCGNGAGACAGTCGAGGAAGAAGGCGCGCTTGAGGGTGCGCTCGACGGTGGCCTCGAAGCCGGCAGGGCCGTCCAGGGAGTATTCGAGTCCCGTCTCGGTCCGGATCCGTGGGGTTTCGCCGGGAACCACCCGCGCACCGAGGTAGTACGCCAGCGGCGCGACCACGAACACCGACCGGAAGTCCGTGGGAACCTCGATCGTTACGCCGGTGTCGGGCGGTTCGAGCCCCCCGAGGTCGAGTTCCTCGCCGAGTTCGACCGTCGGCGGGTGCCCTCGAAGGGTCGGATACGAGCGCTCGGGNGTGTCGGGCGGTTCGAGCCCCCCGAGGTCGAGTTCCTCGCCGAGTTCGACCGTCGGCGGGTGCCCTCGAAGGGTCGGATACGAGCGCTCGGGACTGGTGGTCTTGAGCGCCGAGCCGAACGTCGAAATCGCCTGCATCATCTTCTCCGGGTCGGCCGGCGTCCGCACCGTCGCCGCCGGCCGGTCGTGGTGCGAGCGCGCGCCCACCAGTACGTCGACCTCCTCGCCGAACTCGATCGACATNGCCGGTCGTGGTGCGAGCGCGCGCCCACCAGTACGTCGACCTCCTCGCCGAACTCGATCGACATCCGTTCGGCGTCGGCGGCGAGGTTGACCGAACTCTCGACCGCGAGGTAGAGCTTCACGGGCGTGCTCAGTTCGATGCTGTAGGTTCCCTCCGGAAGACGTTCGTCCGCGAAGTGTTCGGCGTGAGCGACCACGTCGTTCCCGTCGCGGACGGTGGCGAGCACGATGTTCGGTAGCGAGAACGAACTGGTGCGAACCGAGACGGCGGCCTCGACCGGGAACCGGAACGAGTCCGTTCCGGCGGGTTCGGGCGTGACCGGATCCGGCGTCGAGAGCACGTATCGATGGCGCTCTATCGGGTCTACGATCGCGATTCCGGTGTCGACGGGTTCGAAGGAGACGTTTCCCATCGTTTACCAGCACATCGTCGTGTCGTCAGTCGTCGGTCCCGCCGGCTTCACTGGCGTCGAGATACGCCGCACCGTTAAAAATCCACGGGTTTCGATGGCGGGTCCGACGGCTGGGACTACGACCGTCGCGAGCGTAGGTGACGACTGCGAACGGGAGCATCCCGAACGGGAGTCGTCGAGCGAACGAACCGACGACCGGACGGGACCGGAGAACGGAGCGTGAGCGTCTAGAGGACGGTGCCGAGCACGACGCCGGTGAGCAGCGAGAGCAACAGCACGCCGCCGGCGGTCGTGAGCGGGATCCGTTCGACGGGCGACCGACCGGGCCCCACCCGGTCGCCGGTTCGTTCGCTCGACGCCAGCACCACGACGCCGGCGGTGGCGAACCCGAGGCCGATGACCAGCCCCCAGAGGAACGTCAGCCCCGACCCGCCGGCGACGACCATGGCGACCGCACGGCTCAGCACGAATCCCGTGCCGGCGATCACCGGTGCGCTGCCGACGACGCTGGCTCGATCGACCGAATCAGTGCGTCCGAGGGCCCCGACGACGGGGACCCGCGACGACCCCGTACCCGGGTAACGACGCGACATACTCCCGTGTGGAAAGATGGGTATATAAAACCCCGTCAGACGGTCGTCAGACCCCCTGACCCGAGCGCCTCGTTCGATGGCGAACACCCATACTTATCCGGTACGGATCGGGGTCATGACCGAGGAGCTCTACCTCCCGGCCGGGGAGTACCAGCGCACGTTCGACGCCGAGGTCGTCGCCGCCGACGAAGCTGGCCCGAGCGTGGTGCTCGACCGAACGCTGTTCTACAAGGAGGGCGGCGGCCAGCCGCCCGACCACGGCACGCTCTCGTGGGACGACGGCGAGGCGCGCGTCGTCGACGTCCGCAAGGACCACGGCGAGATCCGACACGAGCTGGACGGGGACGTCCCCGAGGCGGGAACCACGGTTCGCGGCGACCTCGACTGGGAGCGCCGCCACGCTCACATGCGATACCACACCGCCCAGCACGTCGTCTCGAAGGTCGTGCTCGACGAGTACGGCGCGAGCACGGCGGGCAATCAGGTCTACCCCGACCACGCCCGTATCGACTTCGAACCCGCGGACTTCGACGAGGCGGACCTCCGGGCGATCGAGGAGCACGCGAACGACCTCATCGTGCGCGACCTCCCAGTTCGAAAGGAGAACCGATCCCGGTCGGCGCTCGAAGACGAGACCCCCGAGGGCCGGACCAACCTCGACCTGATCCCCGAGAGCGTCGACCCACTGCGGGCGGTCTCGATCGGCGACATCGACGTCTGTCCCTGCGGCGGCACCCACGTCGACTCGCTGGCCGAACTCGGCGAACTCGAGGTCACCGATCGGACCTCGAAGGGCGCGAACGTCGACCGGATCGAGTTCGTCCTCCACGACCCCGCGACGGCCGACTGACCGAACGGCGCGTCGAACACGGCGAGCGGGGTCTCGGGACCAGTATGTTAAAGACCCTGACACCGATAGAGGGTTCCAATGCAACCCTTCGACAGCGAGAATACCGAACTCGTGGACACGGTAGAGACGCTCGAAACCCTCGAACCGGGCAAATTCAAGGCCTACGACGCCGGCGGGGAGTACACCATCGACCTCACCGACGACCACTACTTCCTCAGACCCGGGTCGCGGACGCCCGTCGGGAAACGGAGCGGGATCAGGATCTACCGTATCATCGACGACGACGAGTAGTCGTTCGTCCCCGACGCCCCGCCCCTATCGGTCCGCCTCGACGACGGTGAGCTTGACCTGGTGGACGCCCTTCAGGGGACGGATGCGGGAGAGTAACGCCTCGATCCGCTCCCCGGTTCCGTCGACGGCGATCGACTCCAGACAGAGGTGGTCGCTGAGGTGGACGTGGTGGACCGCGATGATCGTCTCGGTGAAGTCGTGCTGGAGTTCGGTCATCGCGTCGCTCACGCCGCTGTGGTCGTGTTCGTAGAGCACGACCACCGTCCCGCTGAGGGCCCCGGCGAGGTCGGTCTGCTGGTTGAACTCCGTGACGAACGCGCGGATGGCGTCCCTCGTCGCCTCGGACCGGCTGTCGTACTCGCCGACGTCGACGACGGCGTCGAACTCGTCGAGGAGGCCTGGCGGGAGCGTGACGCTCATCCGTTCGATCTCCCGGCTCATGACCTGCCGTCCCCCGAGCAGCCGTTCAGTCGCCGGTCGCTGCGATGTCGAAGCGGTGTCACACCATCCAGTATTACGACACGGACCAAAAGTATTATCGACGTGCTGCGGGTGGGTGCGGGTACGAATGCACATTCCGGATGGGTTTCTCGACCCCTGGGTTGCGGGCCTGCTCTGGCTCGGCTCGGGGCTGGCGATCGGTGTCGCGGTCGCCCGTGCTCGCGGCGAACTGGGTGACGAGCGGACCCCGCTGCTCGGGGTCGTGGCGGCCGGCATCTTCGCCGCACAGATGTTGAACTGGCCGATCCCCGGCGGGACCAGCGCCCACTTCGTCGGCGGCGCGTTCGCCGGCATCCTCCTGGGGCCGTATCTCGGTGTCCTCGCCATGACCGCCGTCGTCACGATCCAGGCGCTCGTCTTCGGCGACGGTGGCATCATCGCGCTCGGCGCGAACCTCTTCACGATGGCCGTGGTCGACGTGCTCGTTGGTTACGCGCTCTTCCGGCTCCTGCGAGGGATTCACGAGAGCGGCGCGGCGTTCGTGGCGGGNGGGCTGGGCGGCGATCACGGTCTCGGCGCTCGTGGTCGGGGTCGCCGTCGGTGCCTCGTCGGCGTTCGCCTACGAACTCGGGGTGACCGTTCCGGTCATGGTCGTCGGCCACGCGTTACTGGGGCTGGTCGAGGGGGCGATCACGGCCGCCGTCTACGGCTCCGTCGTGAACGCCCGACCGGACCTCGTCCTCGGGCGGTTCGCGGACGACCCGGTCTCGCCGGAGGTGGACCTGTGAGCACTGTCCGGACGAACCCGTGGGTCCGCCGGGCGTGTCTCGGCGTGCTGGTCCTCGTCGTCCTGGCTCCCGTGTTCGGCTGGGCGTCGGGGGCCGTCGGCTACGCCGAACCGCTCGAGAACGCCGCCGAGATGACGGGGGCTGCCGATGCCGCCGTCACGGTCCACGCCGGGGTCCTCCCCGACTACGCGGTCCCCGGTCTTGGCGCGCCGCTCGGCACGCTGGTCTCGGCGCTCGTCGGTGCGGCGCTGACGCTCGGTGTCGCCGTCGGGGTCGGCCGGCTCCTCGAACGGTGACCGGGGTCATCGCGGCGTCCGTCGAAACGATCACGACCGCGCTTCGAGCCGTCTTCGCCGCCGAACGGGTCGCGACCAGTGACGGTTTCTTACAACGGCGTGACCCTCGCGCCTCGCTCCTCTCGATCTCGGGGCTCGCGCTGGCCACGATGCTCACACGGACGCTCGCGGTCGTGGTCGCGCTCGGTCTCGTGACGGTCGCGCTCGCGTGGCTGTCCGCCGTCCCGCTGCGCCGACTCCTCGCGCGCTCGGCGGTCGTCCCGCTCGCGTCCGCGTTCGTCGTCCTCCCGCAGGTCGTACTGTTCCCGGGCGATCCGCTCGTGGAGGTGGTCGGCGTGACCGTCACCGAGGCGGGCGTCGCGTACGTCGTCCTGTTCACGTTGCGTGTCGGCGTCGGTGTCGCCTTCCTCTCGCTGATCGTGATGACGACGCCGTTCTCGGCCGTGGTCGCGGCGATGCGGGAACTCCGGATCCCGGTCGCGCTCGTCTGGACCATCGCCGTGACCTATCGGTACCTGTTCCTGTTCTTCGACGAGCTACAGCGGCTGATCCTGGCGCGGAACAGCCGAACGACCGGGGACTCGGGTATCCGTGGCGGCTGGCGCGACGCGAAGGGGATCGCGGGCACGTTTCTGTTGCGAACCCTCGACCGTGGCGAACGCGTCGGCCGCGGGATGCGGGCCCGTGGCGGTGCGCGGCCGCCATCACCGTACGGCCGCTCGCGAACCCTCGACGCCACCGACTACGCGCTGGTCGCGCTGGCCGTCGTCGCCGTCGTCGGGTCGGGGGTGGTCCGATGGGGCCCGTGATCGAGGCACGGGAGCTGACACACGAGTATCCGGACGGAACGACGGCGGTCCGGGACGTGACCCTCGCCATCGAGGCGGGCGAACGGGTCGCGGTCGTCGGCGCGAACGGGTCGGGCAAGAGCACGCTCCAGCTCGTCCTCGGGGGGCTCGTCGAGCCGTCGGCCGGGACGGTGGAGTACTTCGGCGAGACGACCGACGCCGAAGCGGTCAGGGACCGGCTCGGCGTGCTGCTCCAGGACCCGAACGACTACCTCTTCAACACCACCGTCCGCGAGGACCTCGAATACGGCCCGGCACAGCTCGGGATGTCACGGGAGACGGCGGACCGACGGGTGGCGGCGCTCGCCGACGAACTCGGGCTTCGTGGGCTGCTGGAACGACCGCCGTTTCGGCTTTCGGGCGGCGAGAAGCAGCGGGCGGCGCTCGCGAGCGTTCTCGCGTTCGACCCCGACGTCCTCCTGCTCGACGAACCGTTCGGTGCCGTCGATGCCCACTATCGAGAGCGGATTCGAAAGCTGGTGACCGACCACGAGGGGACCGTGGTGCTGTTCACGCCGTCGCTCGACGCCGTCCCCGAGGTCGCCGAGCGCGTCGTCGTCGTCGGGCAGGACGGCACCGTCGTCGCGGACGGCTCCGTTCGGGACGTCCTGACGGACGGCTCGCTGTTGACCGAAAACGGGCTCCGACCGCCGGCGACGGTGCGGCTCTTCGAGGGGATCCTCGACGCGGCCGAGCTTCCCCTGACCGTCGCGGCGGCACGACGGCGTCTCCTCCGTGAGGAGCGGTAGCGGACGCCCCGGGGTTCGGCGGCGGATCCGGTTGCACGCGCTCGATTACCGCCCTCCACGGAGCGGTCGCGACGGAAGCTCTCTCGTTCCGTCACAGTGGTTCGACGAATCGGGTGTTGTATTCGACACGAAAATCACATGGATTTTATGGTATCCCGGACGTCGATCACAGATTTAAATAGGGGTTGTGTAGAATCGTCGTTGATGGGTATTAACGAGGTAGGATCCGGACTGCTCCAAACGGGTATCGTTCCAGCGCCGCTCCTGGCGCTGGTCGTCGGCACGGTCATCGTCATCCTCCTATTGGCGTGGCTAGACGTTCCGGCGTTTCTCGGGCTGATAATCGCCGCGTTCGCCGTCGGGTTGGTCGCGCCACAGGTCGCGCTCGGGAACGTGCCGACGCGGATCGCGGAGGCGTTCGGTGAGAACATGGTCGGTATCGGGATCCCGATCCTGATGGCGGCGATAATCGGGAAATCGATGACCGACAGCGGTGCCGCCCAGCGGATCGTCCGAGGATTCGAGTCGCTCACCGGGCGGGACCGCGCCGAATACTCGCTGTTCGGGAGCAGTTTCGTGATCGCGATCCCGGTCTTCTTCGACAACGTCCTCTACTTGCTGACGCCGCTCGCGCGTACCGCGGCGGCGCGGATGGAGGACAACTACACGCTCTATCTCATCGCCGTCGCCGGCGCGGGGGTCGTCACCCACGGGTTCGTGCCGCCGACGCCCGGCCCGCTCGCGGCCGCGGACCAGCTCAGCGCGAACCTCGGCACGACCATCGTGGTCGGGCTGATGGTGGGGCTCCCGACCGCCGCGCTCGTCAGCATCGGCTTCGGGAAGTGGATCAACAGCCGCATGGACATCCCGCTCCGGGACTCGATGGGGATGACGACCGACGAGCTCGAGACGATGAGCACGATGTCGACCGACCGGCTGCCGGGGATCGTCGAGTCCCTCCTGCCGATCGTCATCGCCGTCGGCTTCATCGGCGCGAACACCACCGCGAGCAACATCTTCGGCGTCGGTGGCCAGCTCGGCGCGGTCATGAGCTTCGTCGGCGACGTGAACTTCTCGCTGACGCTCGCGGCGGTCGTGGCGGCGATCACCTTCTACCGCGAGAGTTCCCTCGACCGGACCGACTGGGGTGAGGAGCTCACGCAGGCGCTCCAGAGCGGTGGGAACATCGCGGCGATCACCGCCGCGGGTGGCGCGTTCGGGGCGATGCTCGCCGCCGCGGGCATCGGCGAGTACATCGCGGGCATCCTCAGCGGCTTCGGGCTCGGGATCCTCGTCACGGCGTGGGTGATCGCGACCGCGGTCCGCATCGTCCAGGGGTCGGCGACCGTCGCGATCCTCACGACCGCCGGGATCGTCGCTCCGCTCGCCGGCGGGTTCGAGCCGAACGCCGCCTACCTCGTGATGGCGATCGGCGCGGGTGCGACGACCTTCTCGTGGTACAACGACAGCGGCTTCTGGATCATCAAGGAGCTCGGCGGGCTCACCCAGGTCGAGACCCTCAAGACCTGGAGCGTCGCCACGACGCTCGTCTCGGTGTTCGGGTTCGCCTTCACCGTCCTGTTCTCGACGTTCCTCCCCCTGAGCTGAGGCGGGAGTCGGGTATTTCTGGAGTGGGACTGGCGCTACGAGCGTCGCTGTGAGAGCCAGCCGCTCGCCGCCCACGCGCTCGCCATGACCGCATCGAACGTCGCGAGGCGACGAGAGGTCGCGCTGTAGCCGGCGAGAAACACCATGCTGAGGGCGTGGAGCGCGTCGATACACGTCCCCGCCGTCCGCCATCCGTCGGTGTGCGTTCGACCCACCGTGAGCGCCTGGAGAACGTGTCTCGCGCCCAGGAGACGGCCGACGGCCACGGCTCGCGACGACCGCTCGCCGGTGACGCGTTCGACGATGGGTCCCGACGCGACGACCAGCAACGCGCCGTAGACGCAGCGGGCGACGGCGAGCCGTCTCATTCGGTCTCGGTCGGCTCGGCCCCGTCGTCGCTCCCGCCGACCCAGAGACGTGCGAACAACGTGACGAGCAGCGCCGCGACGACGCCGATCGACCGGCGGTGCTTCGCGAGCTGGAGCTGGCGGCTGGTCGGGATCGCGCGCTCGTCGAACGGCCCGTGCGCGCCCGCGTCGCCCTCGACGGGGTCGAAGAGGTTGTCGGGGCGGTCGGGGTCGTAGTCGAGGTCCGAGAACTGGCCGCCGTAGGCGGTCCGTGCGAGGTAGCGGTCGACGAACCACGGCACGAGCTTGTTCCCCCAGATGGTCTTCAGCGACGCGCGGCCGACGTAGAGCTCCCGACGGCGGTTGTAGGAGACCCAGTGGATCGCGTCGGCGGCGACCTCGGGCTGGTAGATCGGAGGAACGGGTTGGGGATACTCGTCGACGTGGCCCCGGCAGTGCTCGAACTGGGGGGTGTTGAGCCCCGGGAGCTGGACCATCGAGATATCGACGTCGGAGTCGTCGTGGATGAGTTCGGTCCTGAGGGACTCGGTCATCCCGCGGATCGCGAACTTCGAGCCGCTGTAGGCCGACTGGAGCGGGATCCCGCGATACGACATCGCCGACCCGACCTGGACGAGCTTCCCCTCGTCGCGCGGTACCATCCGTGAGAGCGCGGCCCGCGAACCGTTGACGGCCCCGAGGTACGTGACCGCCGTGACGCGGTTGTACTCCTCGGGGTCGACGTCGAGGAACTCCGCGAAGACGGTCGTCATCGCGTCGTTGATCCAGACGTCGATCGGGCCGAACTCCTCCTCGACCGCGTCGGCGGCGTTCTCGACCTCCTCGTGTTCGGTGACGTCGGTCTGCACCGCGAGCGCCTCGCCGCCCGCCTCCTCGACGTCCTCCTTCGTGGCGTCGAGGCCGTCCTCGCCCCGCGCGAGCAGGCCGACGTGCGCGCCGTCCTCGCCGAACTTCCGGGCGGTCGCCCGTCCGATACCCGAGGTCGCGCCGGTGATGACGACCACGTCGGCGTCGTCCGACGTCACGGTTCGACCCTCGCAGTTCGTGGTGTGGGTTCGGCCATACGACTGTCCGACCGTCCGCCCGTCGCGAGTTTATCCGGACGGCTTGCGAATACACATCGGCTAAGACCCTGCGAAAACGGGGATAGAAGGTTATACCCGTCGCACGGTCGATGGATCGACCAATGAGTTCGACTGTCCGCTCGGTCGACGTATCGCCCGACGAACGACGGATGCCGGTGCCGCGAGACCGATGAGCGGGTACAAACCGCTCGCCGACTACGGGCTGATCGGCAACCTCGAGACCTGCGCGCTCGTCGGTCGCGACGGCGCGATCGACTGGTGTTGTCTCCCGCGGCTCAACTCCTCGTCGGTCTTCGCCGCGGTCCTCGACGCCGAGCGCGGCGGCCGGTTCACCATCCAGCCGACGAACGAGTTCGAGGCCGAACAGCAGTACATGGAGCGCACCAACGTGCTCCAGACCACCTTCCACACCGACTCCGGGACCGCGACGGTGACGGACTTCATGCCGCTCTCGGCGGGCAACGACGGCAACCAGCCCAAGGTCCGGGGGCTCTACCGCGAGGTGGCCTGCACCGACGGCAGCGTGGACCTCGAGGTCGCGTTCGAGCCGCGATTCGACTACGCCCGCTCCGAGACCGAAGTCGAGTCGATCGACGGCGGCGTGGTGGCGACCGGCGAAGCTCGACGGATCGCGCTGTCGAGCCCGGTCGACCTCGACGCCGACGGCGACTCCGCCTCCGCGTCGTACTCGCTCGACGCCCACGATTCGGGCTGGTTCGTGCTCGAATACGGTACCCGGGCTCCACGGGAGCCCGAGGCGTGTGAACGGCTGCTCGACGATACCGTCGAGTTCTGGCGCGATTGGACCCACTCCTGTGACGGCGAGGACTGTCCGTTCGCGGGCTACAACCACGACGCCGTGGTGCGTTCGGAGCTCGCGCTCAAACTCCTCACGTACCAGGGAACCAGCGGCATCACCGCCGCCCCCACGACGTCGCTCCCCGAGGTGGTCGGCGGGGTCAGGAACTGGGACTACCGCTACAACTGGATCCGTGACGGCGCGTTCACCGTGCGAGCGTTCGCCAACCTCGGCGACATCCAGGAGGCCGTCGACTACCTCGACGACTTCCTCCGGCTGAGCCGCGAGGTCGACCCGAGCGAGATGCAGCCGCTCTACGGCCTCCAGCACGACTCGACCTACGAGGAGACCGAACTCGACCACCTCGAAGGCTATCGGGAGTCGTCCCCCGTCCGGATCGGTAACGGCGCGGCCGACCAGCTCCAGCTCGGGATGTACGGCGAGCTCGTGCTCGCGATCCACCAGCTCTCGTGGTCCGACCGGGAGATCGCGGGCGACGACTGGACCGCGATCCGGGAGATCGTGGAGTTCGTTCGCGAGGCGTGGGAGCGCCCCGACGCGGGCATCTGGGAGATGCGGAGCGGACCGAAACAGTTCGTCCACTCGAAGGCGATGTGCTGGGTCGCGATCGACCGCGCGATCGAGATGGCCGACGAACACGGCTTCGACGCGCCGCTCGACGACTGGCGCGCCGACAGGGAGGAGATAAAGGAGACGGTCATCGAACGCGGCTTCGACGAGGAGCGCAACACCTTCACCCAGGCGTTCGACGACGACCAGCTCGACGGCTCCCTCCTCCTGCTCCCGCTCTCGGGCTTTCTCGACTTCGACGACCCGCGGATCCAGGGCACCATCGAGTCGGTCCGCGAGGAGCTCACGACCGACGACGGGCTGGTCTATCGCTACGAGGACGACGACCTGCCGGGACAGGAGGGAACCTTCGTGCTCTGTTCGTTCTGGCTCGTCGACTGCCTCGCGCTGATGGGCGAGGTCGAGCGCGCACACGAGGTCTACGACACCCTCTGTGGGTACACCAGCCCGCTCGGGCTCGTCTCCGAGGAGATCGATCCCGACTCGGGCGAACTGCTCGGGAACTACCCGCAGGCGTTCAGCCACATCGGCCTCGTCAACAGCGCGCTCTACCTCCACGAGGCCGAAACCGGCGGGGCCGTCGAGCCGTTCCAGACGCAGTCGCCGTGACTCGAGGGTGGGTGCGGCGCGTGGATACGTCCTCAGGATCCGGCTCGGGTCGGTCGGTTACCGGAAACGAGGTCGGGACTCCGCTGGGTATTTACCCCCACCGCTCCAGTTCCGGGTATGCATCGTTCCGCGTTCGCACCGAGACGGCAGACGCGATCGCTTGAACCGGCAAGCGAAACGATCGAGCGGGCGGCCGTTCTCGATACGACCGTGCCATGCTGAACGCGACGATCCTCGTCGCCGCCGTGCTCGGCCTCGCGCTCGCGGGCTTCGTCTGGCGTTCGTACACCGCCCAGACCACGGCCGGTACGCCGGCGACCGACGGGGGATTCCTGCCCGAGAGCGCCGGCACCGAGACGGGGGCCGAAACCGAGGCGAAGGTCGGCGGCATCACGCGCTGGCTCACCACCACCGACCACCGCGACATCGGGATCATGTACATCGTCTTCGGGACGATCGCCGCGATCTGGGGCGGCGTCGACGCGATGATGATCCGGACCGAACTCCTCACCCCGCAGGCCGACGTCTGGACCGCGGGCACCTACGACGCCCTCTTCACCACCCACGGGCTGACGATGTTGATCCTGTTCGTCACCCCCGTCTTCTTCGGGATCGCGAACTACTTCCTCCCCCTCCTCATCGGGGCCGACGACCTCGCCTTCCCCCGGATCAACCTGCTCGGCTTCTGGATGCTGCCGCCCGCGCTCGTGTTGATCCGCGGCGGGCTCATCGTCAGCATGACGGCGAAGTTCCTCGGGCTGTTCGTCCCGCTCGACGCGATCGACTTCCTGTTCGCGATCCAGCCGCCCGAGATCGGCTGGTACATGTACGCGCCGCTGTCGCTCCAATCGGCCAACCCGCAGGTCGACTTCATGCTGCTCGGCCTCCACCTCTCGGGGATCGCGACGGTGCTCGCGTCGGTCAACTTCATCATCACGGTGTTCACCGAGAAGAGCGACGAGGTGTCGTGGGCCGACCTCGACCTGTTCACCTGGACGCTCGTCACCACCGCCGGGATCGCCCTGCTCGCGTTCTCGGTGCTCGGGAGCGCGCTCATCATGCTCCTCCTCGACCGGAACTTCGGGACGACCTTCTTCGCGCTCGAACAGGGCGGCGCGATCCTCTGGCAACACATCTTCTGGTTCTGGGGCCATCCGGAGGTCTACATCATCGTGTTGCCGGGCTTCGGGCTGATGAGCCTCATCCTCCCGAAGTTCTCGGGCCGAACCCTGTTCGGTCGCCGATTCGTGATCTACTCGACGTTCGCGATCGGTGTGCTCTCGTTCGGCGTGTGGGCCCACCACATGTTCACGACGGGTATCGACCCCCGGATCCGTGCGAGCTTCATGGCGGTCTCGCTCGCGATCGCCATCCCCAGTGCGATCAAGGAGTTCAACTGGATCACCACGATCTGGAAGGGGCGGGTCAGGCTGACCGCCCCCATGCTGTTCTGCGTCGGCGGCCTGAGCACGTTCGTGATCGGCGGCATCACGGGCGTGTTCCTCGCGGCGATCCCCATCGACATCCTCTATCACGACACCTACTACGTCGTGGGTCACTTCCACATGATCCTGATGGGCGTGATCCCGTTCATGATGATGGCCGCGAGCTACTACTGGTTCCCGATCATCACGGGCAAGATGTACAACCAGCCGCTCGCGCGCTTTCAGGCGGTCACGATGGTCATCGGGGTGCTCGTGACGTTCGGCGCGATGCTCATCACCGGCGCGCTCGGGCTTCCCCGACGGTACGCGACCTACCCCGCCGAGTTCACGGGGCTGATGGAGGTCACCACCATCGGTGCCTACGTCATCGGTATCAGCGTGCTGCTCTGGCTCTACAACATGCTCCGCTCGTACTGGGCGGGCGAGCGCGTCACCGAGGCCGACGTCTGGGACCTGAAGGAGACCGGGCAGTTCACCCGCGAGTGGCAGTGGTTCGAGAAACAGCTCGCCGAGCGCTACGCCACCGACGGCGGTTCGGCCGAAACTGACACGGACGAAGCCCCGAGGACCGACGGATGAGCGACGACACGGACCTCCAGGGCGAGGACCAGGGGGACTTCGAGGAGCACTTCGCGCCCGTCATCCGGAGCGTCTGGCGAACGATGACCAGCCGGTCGGTCCAGACCTACACGATATCGTTCGTCGGGATGATCGTTCTCTCGGCCAGCATCGGCGGCGTCATCCTCGGGCCCTACGCCGCGATCCAGCCGACCTACGGGCTCTGTGACAGACCGATCGTCGAGGTCTACTCGCCGACGGACACCGCGGAGCTCACGGCCGGCGACGACCCGCCGAACTTCAGGCAGTTCTCGTACGACGAACTCACGTCGGCGGAGCAGGAGACCTTCGATGAGGCCCGGACGAGCGCGCTCCAGGAGGCCGAACTCGACGGACGAACGGCGCACTTCGAGGAGCTTCGCAACGGCTCCGTCGTGACCTACGAGGGTGAGTCGTACTACACCGTCGTCGCGTCGCTCGACGACTGTGTCGACGAGACCGCGTTCAACGTGCCGCTCAGCATCGTCGGGGTCGTCGTGGGGCTCGGCCTCTCGGCCGCCCCCGGGCTCCGGCGATGGTTCAACTAACCCCATGACCGAGTACTCGATCCACCGACCACGATTCACGGGAACCACCAGGAACGACTGGGTGTTCCCGACCGAACAGGACTTCGATACGAGCGACCTCTCGGCCGCCGCCGACCGGTTTCTGGTGTCGGCCTCGGGCTTCGAAGAACCAGACTCGCTCGACGACCTCTACCTCCCGGTCGTCGACCGCCGGAACGAGCTCAGCCTCAACGCGCTCTTCGCGGCGCGGGAGGGCCCCTACGATGCCGACCAGATCCCGGACCTCGATGCGGACACGCGGGCGGAGCTCGACGCCCTCATCGACGACCTCGGCACCGAACACTTCGAGGAGTACCAAGAGGTCGTCGTGAGCAATGCCGACTGGGCGGCCGCGACGAGCGGCACACCCGCGAACCCGGCCGGCGGCGTGGTCGGCAACGCCATCACGCCCGCCGAGGCCTCTTACTCCTCGACGGGTGCGACGATCGGACTGGTCTTTCTCGCGGTGGCGACGGTCGCGGTGAACTGGCTTCGTAGCCGCCGGTAGACCCGGGACCGAACGATTACTGAAACGTCGTTCCGACGAAGGCGATGTCGGTACGCGGTTCGGCGTACTCGAAGGCCAGCCCCATGACGAGCCCGTAGAGACACTGCCCGATGAAGGTGAGCACGAGGAACAGCGGGAGGCTCACGTTGGGGCTGTAGAAGGCGATCGCGAAGCCCGCCCAGCCGATCGCCGCGAACGTTATCCCGGAGACCGCCATCCGCCAGCCGGGGAGGTACTCGTGGAGCGCCGCGAACAGGAACGGCCACGTCGTCATCCCGCCGCCGACGAAGATGAGGTAGCCGAGCACCGGGTCGCCCTCGCCCGCGAGCGGGTCGCTCAGCCCGGCCATGACGGCCATCTCGCCGAACTGGACGGGGTCGAACGCGTCGAGAAAGAGGGCGAGGGCCAGCACCGCCGAGAAGGCCAGCGTACCGAGCCCGCCGGCGATCCCGCCGACGAGTCCACCGACCACGATACGTCGGAGGTCGCCCCGCGCCTTGCTTTCGGATTCGCCGGTAACCTCTTCGACGAGTGAGCCCGTGTCGGCCATGCGAGCGTTTACGGCCGGGGTAGCAAAAGCCCCTCGCCCGGGGAACCACGGGCCGACGGTTCTGGCCGACGACAGCAGATACTTGTGCGGGCCCCTCCGATCGTAGCTCGATGAACCGCAGACAGGCGACGGCCGGGGTGGTGCTGGCGGCGTTTCTGACGATCGCTGTCGAGCCGGTCGCCGCGCAGTCGGTCAACAAGACCCTGATCGAGAGCCTGAACCGACAGCTCCTCTACGTCGCCGTGCCCCTCGCGATACTCGTCGAGGTGATCCTGTTCTACGCCGTCTGGAAACACAAGGACAACGACGACCCCTCGCCGACGAAGGAGAACCGCTCGCTCGAGATCACGTGGACGATCGCCACCGCGATCATCCTGCTGTTCGTCGGGTTCGCGTCGTACAACATCCTCACGGACCCGTACATCTCGCCCTCGCTGACCGAACAGGAGCAGGCCCTCGGCGGCGACCAGAACCTCGAAGGGGCCGTCATGCCCGCGAGCGACGACGACGCGGTCATCGTTCGGACGATCGCCTACCAGTGGGGCTGGGACTTCGTCTACCCCGAGGAGAACGTCACGACCGACAACGTAACCGTGGTTCCAGCGAACACGGACGTCTACTATCATCTGACGTCGCGTGACGTGTTACACGCCTTCCACGCGCCCGAGCTCGGGCTGAAGATGGACACCATCCCCGGTCAGTACAACACCATCCGGACCAACATCACCGAACCGGGCACCTACCGGGTCTACTGTTCGGAGTTCTGTGGCGCGGGCCACTCCCGGATGTACGCCAACCTCACGGTCGTGAGCCAGGACCGGTACCAGGCGTGGCTGTCGAATCAGAACCGGACCGACGTCCCGACGCGGGTGAGCGCGGAGAACGCGACCAACGTCACCGCGTCGGTCGCCGCTCCGCCGGCCTGAACTTTTACGTGAAGAATCAGGCGCTAAAGCCTCACCGTTCACGGCGGGGATACAGCGTCCCCAGAACGCTTCGCGTCTCGTCAACGGCCGTCCGCTCTGTTCGTGACCTTCCGAAACTGCCGGAGCTGCGATAATTAGCCTTTCTGAGTGCCCATCAGCTGTCGGTAATACGATTTCTGTATTCAGTGTGAAGTGTGCAACGAGTCCGCTCCGTACATAGTTACGGTGCTGGGACTGAATACAACTTCTGCGCTACCAACTACTGTTTTCATAGCTGGGAGAGCGCAGGCTCAACGAGTGACGGACGGGCTGCGAAGGAGAACGGCACCATGCTACACTTCCCGTGAACAAAATAGCCGTATTCACACCAACTGCTATCGTGCGGTATCGAGCGCGGCACGTCCGCGCCCATACCGGGACGATCGGACGATCTTCGACAACCCACCACACTCAGCGAACGACCGTCGCCGGAGGTGGTGAGCGATGCGACAGAAGTACCGCCGAGTCGAGTCGGGGATCGACGACCGCCCGGACGCCCCGCCGAAAGACGGTGTGTCCGGGTATGGCGTCCCGAACGAGTGGAGTACCGGGGGCGTGGCACTCGCTCTGGACGAACGAACCTCCGTCCACGAACCTGAAACTCCCAACCCAACGTTGCGGTGCGGCCGTGGGAATCCTCGCCCTTCAGCGCGGGGAGGACGTCAAAGCGAGAACTCGGCTCCGAAGTAGAGCAGCGCGATGATGAAGATCCAGACGACGTCGACGAAGTGCCAGTAGTACGACACCGTCACCATCGAGGTGTCCCGCCCGTCCGAGAGCTGGCCGAGCAGGCCGCGGGCGAACAGGATGCCGAGGAAGATCGTTCCGGCGAGAACGTGGAGGCCGTGGAGCCCCGTGAGACCGAAGAACGCGCTCCCGAAGATCCCGGTCGTGAAGGTGAAGCCCTCGTGGACGACCAGGGTGTAGTACTCGTATATCTGGCCCGAGACGAAGATCACGCCGAGCAGTATCGTGACGCCGAGCAGGCCGAGAAAGCCCCGCCGGTTGCCCTCTTCGAGCCCCTGGTGGGCGTAGTGGAGGGTGAAGCTGCTCGCCACCAGCGCGACCGTGTTGACGATCAACACCGGCGTGAGGAGTTCGGGGAGTTCGCCCGGGGGCCACTGGTCGACCCGGATGAAGGCGTAGTAGACGAACCCCGCCGAGAACGTCGCGATGTCGGTCAGGATGAACAGGATCATCGCGCCGCGAAGCGCCCCGGGCTCGCGACCCTCGGTGCTCCGGGTCCAGAAGTCGACGAGGAAGCCCTGGTAGAACCAGCCGAACGCGCCCGCGATGAATCCCAGCGATCCGAGGGCGAACACCACCGGCCCGATCGTCGGCGGTATCGGCGCGTTCTCGCCGGTCCCGAAGAAGTAGAGCCCGGCTCCGAAGTAGAGCCCGATCAGCCCGATCGTACAGGCGACGGGCCACCACGTCGCTTCCTCGTGCCCGGTGGGGAAGTCGCGCCACAGGGCCTCGTCCTCGCCGGTTTCCTCGGCCGTCTCGCTCGTCGTCCCCATACCCCCCGATTGCGTCGAGACGGATAAAAACACCCCGCCTGCGGCCGTCGACGGGTACGGCTTCACAAACTAAATGACGCCGGTGCCCGTGGAGGGAAACGAACCTCCTCATGTCGTCGCCCGAATCCCCGCCGGTGCTGGAGCCCACCTGGAGAACTGCCTTCGGACTGGCCGCGGTCACCACCGGCTATCTCGTCGCGCTCGTGGGTATCGCCGTGTACGCGTGGGCCGAGGTCCACGCCATCGCGTTCGTCCCGACGCTCGCGGTCTCGGTCGTCGGCTTCCTCGTGATGGTCGCCGGCGGCGGGTTGGTCTGGCGCGAACGGACCTGATTACTCCGCGTCGTCCGCTTCGCCGTCAATCCCCGTGGCGACACTGCTGATCTTGGCCGCCGTCCCCGAGCTGCCGGTCTGGTCGGCCTCGGCGATGATCCGGCCCGTGACGTAGGTGGTGACCGCGAGCACCACGAACGGGATCACCAGCAGGCCGAGGCTGGTCCCGACCGCCATCGCGTCGGCCGGAAACGGGTCGGCTAGGATGAACAGCGCGAAGAAGAAGATGATCATCCCCATCGGAATGAAGTTGACCGTGAGGTCGAGCAGGGTCTCCCGGTTGAACACTCGGTCGGCCATGTGGAGGTCGGTACGCGCTCGGGGGTTATGTAGGTTGAGATACCGACGGCGACCGTCGGGCGTTCGATTTGTGTACGAATACCTTATACACTGCTGTACAAACCTCCATTCATTGTGTATTGGACGGTCGACTCCGAAAATAGAGAATAAATTCAGATTGTTTGCGGACACGTTTATGTACCCACTCCGCTGTGGGTCGAAGCGTGACGACGACCATGTCAGGACGAACGCTTCGCGAGAAACCACCGGTATCGACGGAATAACCCCACGATGGTTCACAAAAAGGAGGAGTGGAAGGAGGGATTGTACGGCGACGAGGTGCGCGAGAGACTGATCGAGTTCGCCGAATCGGGCTGGGAGTCGATCCCGGAGGACGAACGCGAGGTGTGGTTCTCGCGATTCAAGTTCTGGGGGGTCTTCCACCACCGGTCGGGCCAGGAGAGCTACTTCATGATGCGGCTCACCAACTGCGGCGGGCTCCTCGAACCCGGCCAGCTCCGCGCCATCGCCGAGGTCGCCCGGGAGTACGCGACCGGGCCCGTGGACAACCCCGAGTTCGGCAACGGCTGGCTTGACTTCACCACCCGCCAGTCGGTCCAGCTCCACTGGATCAAGCTCGAAGACGTCCCCGAGATCTGGGAGAAACTCGAAGCGGTCGGGGTCTCCAGTCGCTCGTCGGGTGGGGACACCATGCGGAACGTCTCGGGCTGTCCGGTCGCGGGCAAGGACGCCAACGAGTACGTCGAGACCCGGCCGTTGCTCGACGAGATTCAAGCGGACCTCCGGGGCGACAACGCGCTCGCGAACATGCCCCGGAAGTTCAACATCTCGGTCACGGGCTGTCGGGAGGGCTGTGCCCAGGACTCGATCAACGGCGTGGCGCTCGAACCCGCGCGAAAGCTCGTCGATGATGGTGAAACAGTTCGAGGCTTCAACATGCGTGTCGGCGGGGGCCTCGGCGGACGCGAACCTCGGCGGGCGCGCTCGCTCGACGTCTTCGTCGAACCCGAACACGCCTACGAGGCAGTCCGGGCGTTCGTCGAGCTCTACCACGCCGAGGGCAACCGGGAGAACCGGCGCAAAAACAGGTCTAGATTCTTCGTCGACGACTGGGGAACCGAGAAGATCCGGGAGGAAATGGCCGAGAAGGTGGACTTCGACCTCGCGTACGGCGGGACGGACCTCCGGAAGGAGTACACCTACAACGCCGGCCGGGCCGACGAGGCGGGCCGACACGACCACGTCGGCGTCCACGAACAGCCCGACGGACGGTACTACGTCGGCCTGAACACGCCCGTCGGACGGGTGCCGGCCGACGAGGCGCTCGAACTCGCCGACCTCGCCGACGAGTACGGCAGTGGTGAAGTCAGACTCACCCGGCGGCAGAACCCACTCTTGATGGACGTCCCCGAGGAGCGACTCGACGACCTGCTCGCCGAACCGCTGCTCGACGTCCACTCGACGGACCCCGACGTGTTCGTGCGCGGGGCGATGGCGTGTACGGGAACCGAGTTCTGCTCGCTGGCGCTCACCGAGACCAAAGCCCGGATGGCGGCGACGCTCCGGTGGCTCCAGACGAACGTCGACATGCCTGAGAATGTCTCCCAGGTCAAGATGCACTTCTCGGGCTGTACCGCCGACTGCGGGCAGGCGCTGACCGCCGACATCGGGCTCCAGGGGATGCGCGCCCGGAAGGACGGCGAGATGGTCGAGGCGATGGACGTCGGCGTGGGTGGTGGCATCGGTCCGGACCCCGCGTTCATCGACTGGGTCCACCAGCGCGTCCCGGCCGACGAGGTTCCGGGGATGATCAAGAACCTCCTCGACGGGTTCGTGGCGCTCCGGGAGGACGGACAGACGTTCCGGGAGTGGGTCGAATCCACGGGCGAAGGAACCATCGCCGAGCTCGCCCAGCCCGAGGAGACCGACTACGTGGACCCCTGCCTCACCGACGCGAAGCAGTCGTGGTATCCGTTCGAGGACGGCGATGGTCCGGCCCCGACCGCCGCCGACGGGACCCCAATGGAGGCCGACGATTGAGATGAACCGGCGCTCCCTCGACGTCACCTCGCGAACCACGTTCGACCACCTCCCGGCGCGCGCCGAGGGCGACGGCTGGCGTCACGAGTCGATCGCCGTCCTCGACGTCGAATCGCCGCGCGGCGAGGACCGGGTCGAGCTCGGGTTCGAGCTCGACGGAGGTACGGAAATCCTCCCGCATCACGTCGACCGCGTGCCGCTCGCGCCCGACCAGGCGCGGAGCCTCGCGGCCGACCTCGAAGCCGCCGCGGCGGCCGCCGAACGGGGCGAGGCGATGGTCAGCAGGAGGGGGTGAGATGGGCGAGCCGGTACCGACGACCTGTATGCGGTGTGCGGTCGGCTGTGGCCACGTTCACGAGGGGGTTGACGTCGGCCACGGCATCGCGTCGGTCCAGGGCGACGTCGCCCATCCCGTCAACAAGGGGCTCGCGTGCCCGCGTGGCATTCGCGAGAGCGCGAACCCGAGCGGCGAGTGGCTAACTCGGCCGAAGGTCCGCCGCGACGGCGACCTCGTCTCGACGACGTGGGACGTGGCGCTCGACCGGGTGGCCACGGCGTTCGAGACGGTTCTCGAAACCGATCCGGACGGTCTCGCGGTACTGGGCAGTGGCCAGCAGACGAACGAGGCGGCGTACGCACTGGGGAAACTGGCCCGCGGCGGCTTTGGAACCCGGTTCTACGACGCGAACACGACCCTGTGCATGGCGAGCGCGGTGACGGCCTACTACGACGCCTTCGGGAGCGACGCCCCACCACCCACGTACGACGATATTCCCGACGCCCGAACCCACCTCGTGTGGGGGGCGAATCCCGCCGTCGCTCATCCCGTGATGTTCCGGTGGATCGCGGGGAGCGCCCGCGATGACGACAGCCGGCTCGTCGTCGTGGACCCGGTCGAGACGGCGACGGCCGAGCGGGCGGACATCCATGTGAACCTCGCGCCGGGTGGCGACCTCGCGCTCGCGCGGGCCGTTCTCGCGCGCGTTCTCGACCGGGACCTCGTGGATCGCGACTTCATCGAGAGCGCGACCGACGGGTTCGGAGCGCTCCGCGACGGGCTTCCAGCGGCCGAATCGGCGGCCGCGACCGCCAGTGTGTCGCTCGACGAACTGGACGCGCTCGTCGAGGCGCTCGCCGACCCGACGCTGCTCTACTGGGGCATGGGGATCAATCAGAGCAGCCGTGGGACGGCGGCTGCGCGGGCGCTGATCGACCTCTGTATGGCGACCGGCAACATGGGTCCGGGTTCCGGTCCGTTCTCGCTCACCGGCCAGGCCAACTCGATGGGGGCCCGGGTCTGCTCCTCGAAGGGAACCTGGCCGGGCCACCGCGACTTCGCCGACCCCGACGAACGCGCCGCTGTTGCGGACGTGTGGGGGATCCCGGAAGAACGACTCCCGGCGGACACCGGTCCCGGTCCCGTGGGGATCGTCGAGGCCATCGACGACGGTCCGGTCGAGGCGGTCTGGGCGGTGGCGACGAACCCGGTCGCGGGACTCCCCGACGCGACGACGGCCCAGGATCGACTCGACGACGCCTTTCTGGTCGTCCAGGACGCCTTCCGGAGCGAGACCGCCGACCTCGCGGACGTGGTGTTGCCGGCGGCGACCTGGGGCGAGTCGTCGGGGACCACGACGAACATGGAACGAACCGTCTCGCGCGTCCGCGCCGCGACCGCGCCGCCCTCCGGGGTCAGAACCGATCTCGACATCGTCACGACCGTCGGGGACCGACTCGTTCCCGACCTGTTCGACGCTCACGACCCGGAGGGGGTCTTCGAGGAGTTCGTCGGACTCACGAGCGGAACCGACGCCGATTGCTCGGGCATCAGCTACGACCGTCTGGAGCGCGAGCGAGCGGTGCGCTGGCCAGCGCCCGATCCGGACTCGTCGGGCGGCTACCGCTACTACGACCCCGATTCGGGGTCGGATGCCTGGGAGTTTCCGACCGCGACGGGTCGCGCGCGGTTCTCGACCGGGTTCGGCGGCGACGATCCCGAACCGACGACCGATGCGTACCCGCTCACCCTGACGACGGCCCGCGAGGCCGACGCCTACAACACCGGCGTCAGAACCCGTGACTCGGTCGACGAACCTGGCGAACCCGCCGCGCGCGTCAACCCGACGACCCTCGACCGGTTCGCCGGGTCCGGCGACGACCGACTGACCGTCGAATCGAGACGGGCCTCGATCCCGGTGTCGACGGTTCCCGATCCGGCGATCCCGGAGGGGATGGTCTGGCTGCCGGTCCACCACCCCGCGACCAACCGGCTCACGATCCCTGCCACCGACCCCGAATCGAACGAACCCAACTACAAGCAGTGTGCGGTCCGCCTCGTCGCCGCCGATCGCTCGGTCGGCACCAGTGTCGCTCCTGCGGTGCTTCAGGACGGCGGGGTAGCGCGTCCACTCGGTAGCGAGAGCGGGGTGGGTGAATGAGCCTCGTCAGGATGACGAAGTGGCGGACGTTGCTGCTCGCGACCGTGAGCTTCAACTTCTCCTTTCTGATCTGGTTCTCGTTCGCGCCCTTTACCGGCCCGATGGCCGCGGAGTTCGGGCTCTCGCTCGCCGAGATCGGGATCCTCGCGAGCGCGAACATCTGGCTCGCGCCGTTCGGCCGGATCCTGACCGGGTGGCTCTCCGATAAGTACGGCGCACCCGTCGTGTTCGCGATCGTGCTCGGCTACGTCGGCGTCTTCTCTATCGTCAGTGCGTTCGCCCAGAGCTACGCGCTCTTCTTCGTCGTGCGCCTGATCGTCGCCACCGCGGGGATCACGTTCGTGATCGGCATCCAACACGTCTCGGAGTGGTTCGAGGAGGAACGTCTCGGCACCGCCGAGGGCGTCTACGCGGGGATCGGTAACGCCGGGGCGGCGGCGGGTGCGCTGTTGCTTCCGCGGATCTTCGGCGCGAACTGGAGCGGCCCGTTGTTCGAGACCAACTGGCGGGCGGCCTTCTTCTACACCGGTGTGGTCTCGATCCTGCTCGCGGTCGTCTACTACGCGATCGGCGAGGCGGCGTCGAGCGAGGAGCGCCGGCAGGCTACCGCCGACAACGCCAGCCTCAAGCAGTGGATCTACACCGCCACGCGGTACGGTACCGTGGTGCTCGCGCTCGGCTACGTCATGAGTTTTGGGCTCGAACTCTCGATGAACGGGTGGCTCGCGACCTACTACCGCGAGGGCTTCGGGACGAGCAACCTCGTGCTCGCGAGCACGTTCGCGGCGACGTTCTCGCTCGCGGCGGGCCTGCTCCGGCCGTTCGGCGGCTACATCAGCGACGTGCTCGCCCGGCGAGAGCGGGACATTCTCCCTTTCTTCGAGGGTCGCTACCGCGAACAGTGGACGTTCGTCTCGCTCGCGCTCATCGTCGTCACGATGATAGGGATGACGCTGGCGGGGCTCTCGGGCGTGCTGTTGCTCGCGGTCGGTGCGGGCTTCCTCGTCGGGGCGGCGTGTGCGTTCGCCGAGGGTGCGATCTTCGCGCAGGTCCCGGCGATGTTCCCGAACAGTTCGGGGACGGTCTCGGGCGTCGTCGGCGGGATCGGTACCGTCGGCGGGATCGCCTTCCCGCTGGTCTACTCCTCGACGCTCATGCCGAACCTCCACCTCGGCTACGCGCTCGTCGCCCTCGTCGTGATGGTGCCGATCGTGGCGATCAACGCGTGGGTCTACCGGCCCCACCTCGCTCGCCGCGCGAACGTCGATGGGTTCTTCGACCGGAGCGGCGACGGCCAGCCAGCTACCGACGACTGACCGAGCGCCACGGCTCACGTTCGAAACTCGACGATCCTCGTTTTCGGACGCCCGGACGATTCGATGGCGAAATCGAACTCGTCCACATCTGAACGAGAGATAGTTCTCACCCACCAGACCATCCGCCCTACCCAAACCCACCTAATCCACCTACTCAACCCACCTGACCCACCCAATACTGGCCGACTCAGGCGGGTTTCGACGCCCACTGTTCGGCGACGACGAGTCGCACCGCGCACTGTTTGTAGTTCGGTTCCTTCGATTCGGGGTCGAGTGCCGGGATCGTCAACTCGTTCGTTACGGGGTGATGGACCGGCAACCAGACCAGTCCCTCGGGGACGGCGGGGTCCGGATCGAGGGTCACGGGCACCGACCCGCGGCGCGATTCGACCCGCGTATCCGGACTCGGGTCCGAGCCGATACCGTCGCCGAACGCCGCCACCGTCTCGGGGTTGACGCGGGCGACCGGCCTCGACGAATCGGATCCCTGCGAGCGGACGCCCGTGTTGTAGCGATCCGGCCGTCGTCCGGTCGTCAGCGTGAGCGGGTACGTCTCGGTGAGCGGCTCGGCGAGGTCGCCGGCGACACCCCACGAGAACCGCGCCCGGCCGGTCGGCATCGGGAACCGCCACTCGATTCCGTCCGCCGTTTCGCAGCAGTACCGGTAGCCGCCCGCCGAGTCGGTGTCGGGCGCAGGCCAGCGCACCGCGTGTTCGCGCTCCAGACGGTCGTAGCTGATCCCCGAGCAGTCGGCTGCCGTTCCCGCCGTGAGGTCGACGCACTCGTCGAACACCGCCGGTGGCGTGGTGGCCTCGAACAGCCCCGGCGAGAGCCGCTCGCCCACCGTCGTTATCAGCGCGAGGTCGGTCGGGACCCCGCCCGGGGCGTCGGTCGCGGCGCGAACCCGCGAGATCCGACGGTCCATGTTCGTCGTGGTCCCCTCGACCTCACCCCAGGTCGCCGCCGGCAACACCACGTCTGCGAACTCGACCGTCTCGTTCCGAAAGGCGTCTTGAACCACCAAGAACACGTCCTCGAACCGCTCGCGAACGGCGCGTTTGTCGGGCAGCGCCGTGACGGGGTTCGACGCGACCGTCCAGAGGGCGTCGACGTCCGTGCCGGCTCCCTCGACGACCCCGACGGGGCCAGGCCCGGACGTGTCCGGCAGGCGCTCGACGGGGATCCCCCAGTGGTCGGCGACGGTGGCGCGCTCGTCGGGGTCCGTGAAGTCACGGTGGCCCGGCCAGGTCCCCTTCGAGGAGAACGACCGCGCGCCGAGGGAGTTGGCCTGCCCGGCGAGCGAGAACGGGCCGCTTCCCGGTCTGAGATTCCCCGTCGCGAGACAGAGGTCGATCAGCGCTCCCGCCGTCTCGGTTCCCTGGACGCTCTGGTTGACGCCCATCCCCCAGTAGAGCAGGGTTCGCTGCGTGAGGGCGGCGGCGAGGGTCTCGACCGCATCGAGGGTGACGCCGGCTGCCGCGGCGGCGGTCGCCGGATCGGGAAGATCGCGAACGAGCTTCCCGAACCGCGTGGTCGCCCGTTCGATGAACGGCGCGTCGATCCGGTCGGTGTCGACGACCTGGGCGAGGACGGCACGCGCGAGCGCGAGGTCGCCGCCTGGGGCGGGACTGATGTGAGCCTCCGCCCGCTCGGCCGTCTCCGTCTCGACCGGATCCACCACGACCAGCTCGCTGCCGGGTCGATTCGCGCTGTCGTGAACCCAATCGAACAGTACCGGATGAGCGACGGCGGGATTCGCCCCCCACACGAGGTGGGTCTCCGCCTCGGGGATGTCGTCGTAGGTGCAGGGTGGCGCGTCGCTCCCGAACGCGTTGCGATAAGCGACGACGGCGCTCGCCATGCACAGGGTCGTGTTCGCGTCGTAGTTCTCGGTCCCGAACCCGCCGCGGGCGAGCTTTCCAAGCGCGTACGCCGCCTCGTTCGTCTGCTGGCCGCTTCCGAGGACGGCGAGTCGGTTCGGGTCGACCTCCAAAATCCTCTCGAACTCGTCGACGACCCGACCCATCGCCACGTCCCACGACGTCGGAACCAGTTCGTCGCCGTTCCTGACGAGGGGACGGGTCAACCGATCGCCACACGGGGCCTGCGTCTCGCCGGTACCGCGATGGCAGACGGCACCCTCGTTGACCGGATGGCCGGCGTCGCCGCGGACGGTGTCGAGACCCCGACCGGACGTGACGCCACGCTCGACGAACCCACAGCCGACCGCACACCGCATACAGGTCGTCGAGACGGGTCGGCTCACGCTACGGTCCCGTTCCCCCGCGTCGACTCCTTCGGGTTTGGCCCATCGTGAGATCCACGGAACGATCGGAACCGTCCAAACACGGTGTGCCATCCAACCATTTTGAGCGCGATACCGGCGAGATAGATATAAGAATGCCGGTGAAAATACGAAATATTACGTCGTGTATTCTCACCACACGTTCAATACATCGTTCCTTGGGATATCCTAATATTCCCGCCGCCGTCCGGTCATTCGAGCGCGGATTCCGGCGCGTCGCCGCGCAGCATCGCGCGGAACATCGCCTCGAAGCGCTCGCCGTCGAACGATTCGATCACCCTCGTTCGGGGTTCCTCCTCCGTCAGCCCGTTCTCGTCGACGGCCGAGTAGCCCCGCGTGAGTCCTTCGCGGTCGTCGACGGCGACGTGGTACGTTCCGGCTTCCTCCACCAGCGACGGCGCGACGACGGCCGCCATCGTGGCGGGGTCGGGCTGGGTCGCCACGTCCTCGCCGTGGGTCTCGCGGTTGAACGCCCGGCCCGCGTTCGCTATCTCGCCGAACAGCTCCCCGAACTCGGTCCCGATCCCCGCGAACTCGTCGAGGGTGTCGCCGTCGAAGGTGGCGTCGCGGACCGAGACGCCCCAGTCGAACAGCGTGACGTCGAGTTCGCGGACCACCTTCCGGGCGGCGTGGGGGTCGACCCAGAAGTTGTACTCGGCGGCCGGGGTGACGTTGCCGGGACAGTTCGCGTTCCCGCCCATCACCCAGACCGAATCGAGGAGCTCCCCGAGGTCGGGCTCCCGCCGGAGCGCGAGCGCGACGTTCGTCAGCGGCGCGAGGCAGACCAGGGTGAGCTCGCCGGGGTTCTCGCGCGCCCGCTCGACGATGAAGTCGGGGCCGTAGGCGTCGCCCGAGGGGATGTCGGTCTCGGGGAACCGTTCGCCGCCCAGCCCACCCTCGCCGTGGATGTGGTCGGCGTGCTCGAAGGGGACGAGCAACGGCCCCCTCGCCCCCTCGAAGACGGTCACGTCGTCCACCCCCGCGAGGTCGAGGGTGTACTTCGCGTTCTCGACCTGCCGGTCGAACGCGACGTTGCCCGCGCCGATCGTGACCCCCTCGATCGTGACCCGGTCGGTGGCGGCGGCGAGCAGGAGGGCCTGGCTGTCGTCGCCGGCGGTGTCGGTATCGACGATGACCTGGCGTGGTCGGTCGGACATGGCGGTGGTACCGTCGTCCGGGTGAAATACGTGCGCTTTCCCGACTCGCTGTCGATGGGTTCCCGGTCCCACGTCGGGACCCGCTCGGCCGGCTTCCGGTGGTATATTATGGGGACTCTCGTGGATGCCGTATGGAGCTTCAGCGGTACTTCGAGGGATTCAACGACCGCGACTGGGAACCCGAGGTCGAACCGGCGGACGGACCGCTCCGGCTCGCCATCGTCGGCCTCGGCGGCTACGCCCGCGACCGCGCGCTGCCGGCGATCGAACGGACGGCCCGGTGTGAGACGACGGTCGCCGTGAGCGGGTCGCCCGAAAAGGTCGAGACCGTCGCCTCGCGGTTCGACGTCGACCGCACGCTCGATTACGAGGCGTTCCACGCCGGCGAGGCCGCCGACGCCTACGACGCGGTCTACGTCTCGACGCCGCCGGCACACCACCTCGCGGCCGCCGAGACGGCCGCCGAGCACGGCAAGCACGTTCTGTGCGAGAAACCCATGGACGTGAACACGGAACGCGCCGAGCGGATGGTCGAGGTCTGTGACGACGCCGGCGTGGCGTTGATGGTCGCCTACCGGCTCCACGCCGAACCGGCCTACCGACGGCTCCGGGAGCTGATCGGGGACGGGTTCATCGGCGACCCGGTCCAGGTCCACGGCGCGTTCTCGCTCGACCTCCTCGGCCGAACGGAGGTCTCGGCGGCCGACGTCTGGCGGATCGACCCCGAGGTCGCCGGCGGCGGCGCGCTGATGGACCTCGGGATCTATCCCCTGAACACCGCCCGATTCCTGCTCGACGCCGACCCGGTCGCGGTCCAGGCGACGACGGCCGCCCCGGACGAGGCGTTCGACGGCGTCGACGAACACGTCGCGTTCCAGGTCTCCTTCCCGGACGACGCGGTGGGTTCGTTCTCGGCGAGCTTCAACGCCCACCGGGACAGCCAGCTGAAGGTCGTCGGAACCGAGGGGCGGGTGACCGTCGATTCGGCGTTCGGCGGGCTGGTCGACCGCGAGGTCGTCGTCGAGCGCGGCGAGATGCACGCCGCGTTCACGGGGCCGTACGTCGACGAGATCGAAGAGCAGTTCGAGTACTTCGGGACGCGGGTGCTGCACGGCGAACCGATCGAACCCGACGGCGTGCACGGACTGGTCGACATCGCGGTCGCCGACGCCGTCTACGAGTCGGCGGCGACCGGGGGTCGGGTCGGTCTCGACGGGTAGTTGGTGAAAACACGAGCCGGTGGCGGGACCCCGAAACCTAAGACGGCCTCGGCTGTAGCCCCGATATGGGACTCAAGATCGGCGTCCTCGGCTACCGGTTCATGGGCAAGGCTCACTCGAACGCGTTCGCGCGGCTCCCGCTGTTCTTCCCCGACGCGCCCGACGTCGAGCGCCACACCCTCGTCGGCCGCGACGAGGAGGCGCTCGCCGACGCCGCCGACCGGTTCGGCTTCGCACACACCGCGACGGACTGGGAGACCGCCATCGACGACGTCGACGTCTTCTACAACCTCGGCCCGAACCACGTCCACCCCGAACCGTCGATCGCGGCGCTCGAAGCCGACGTCCCAACCTTCTGCGAGAAACCGCTCGCACCGACGGTCGAGGACGCGGGACGGATGGCCGAGGCGGCGGCGGCGAGCGACGCGGTCGCGGGCTGTGCGTTCAACTACCGGTTCGTGCCGGCGATCCAGTACGCGAAGAACCTGATCGACGCGGGCGAGATCGGCGAGATACGACAGGTCCGCGGGAGCTACCTCCAGGACTGGGGGGCGGACCCCGAGGACCCCTGGACGTGGCGGATGGACGCGGACCTCGCGGGCGCGGGCGCGCTCGGCGACCTCGGGGCGCACACGGTTGACCTCGCGCGATTCCTCGTGAGCGATCAGGCAGGCGACATCGAGCGGGTGAGTGGGCACCTCGAAACGTTCGTCGAGGAGCGCCCGACGGGTGAGGGCGAGACCAAGCCCGTCACTGTCGACGACGCCTACACCGCACAAGCCGCGTTCGAGAACGGCGCGACGGGTACCTTCGAGGCCTCGCGGGTCGCGATGGGCCACAAGAACGACCACTCGATCGCGGTCCACGGGTCGGAGGGGAGCCTCGCGTTCTCGCTCGAACGCCTCAACGAACTCGAGGTGCTTCGGGGCGACGGGCGGGGGTACGAGACGGTGCTCGTGACCGACGAGAGCGACCCCTACGTCGAACACTGGTGGCCGCCGGGCCACGTCCTCGGCTGGGAGCACACGTTCGTCCACGAGGACTACGAGTTCCTCTCGGCGGTGCGCGACGGCGGGTCGTTCGAACCCTCCTTCGAGTCCGCCTTCGGCGTCCAGCGCGTGCTCGACGCGATCGAGCGGAGCGACACGGCCGGCGAGTGGGTCGACGTCGATGCGTAGTCGTCGGGCCCCCGTCCCTCGAAATGCCCCCACCTTCCCCTGGGCTTGCTGCCACTAGGTATAAGTAGGCGTATGCAGTCCTAACAATGATGAGAGATGAAGGCGATCCACAACGGATCCCGTCCGACCGGGACGTCTCCCGTCGGGCGTTCGTGAAGACGGCCGGTGTGGCGGGAGCCGCGGTCAGTCTCGCGGGTTGTACCGTCGGCGGAACGGAGACGAGTTCGAACTCCATCCGCTGGATAAGCAGCAACGATATGGCCGGCGAGAGCGACGCGGTCAAGCAGGCGCTCCGCAACGCGGGGATGTCGAACGACGTCGACCTCGAGATCGTGGCGGGACCGGCGAACACCGACCAGCGCCAGTCCCAGTACACCCGGTGGCTCTCCGCCGACCTCGAAGAGCCCGCCCTCCTCGATATGGACAGCGGCTGGGCGCTCAACTTCATCAACCGCGACCAGCTCCTCAACCTCAGCGACGAACTCCCCGAGAACCTCCTGAATCGGATCGAGAACAAGTACTTCTCGGCCAGCGTCAACACCGCGCGGGGCGACAACAACGACCTCTACGCGGTACCGATGTACCCCGACTTCGCCACCATGCTCTACCGAAAGGACCTGGTGCAGCAGGCGGGCTACAACCCCGAACAGGAGAACTGGGCGACCGAGTCGATGCGCTGGAAGAAGTTCTCGAAGGTCGTCGCGGACACCAAACGACAGTCGGGGGTCAACTACGGCTTCGGTTTCCAGGGCAACCTCTACGAGGGGCTCTCGTGCTGTGATTTCAACGAGTTCATGACGAGCTGGGGCGGGGCGTACTTCGGCGGTCGGGACACCCTGTTGGGCCCCGTCGGCGAGCGGCCCGTGACGGTGAACCAGGAGCCCGTTATCAACGCGATCAAGATGCTGAAGACGTTCGTCTTCGGCTCGAACGCGCCCGACACCCTGAACGGCTACGAACAGATCTCGCCGAACGCGGTGTTGAGCTGGATCGAGGACTCCTCGCTCTCGCCCTTCACCGCCGGGAACATGGTCGCGCTCCGCAACTGGCCCTACGCCATCGCGGCGGCCGGGGCCGAGGACGCGCTCGGGGACAGGCTCGGCGTGATGCCGATCCCCTACGCCGTCACCGAGCAACAATCGAACTTCAAGGACATCGGCGGACCGACGGCGGCGCTCGGTGGCTGGCACATCGGCGTGAACCCGAACACCCCCCAGCGGGAACAGGCGATGGAGGTGATCGAAGCGCTGACCCAGCCCTCCTTCCAGCTCGAACTGTTCGAGCTCCTCGGGCTCCTCCCGCCGAATCAGGAGCTCCTCAACACGCGGCGGGCGCGACAGATCCCGGTCGTCGGGAACTACATCGAGACGCTCCAGGTCGCGGGCCGGAACGCGATCCCGCGACCGGTGAGCGTGGTCTGGCCCCAGCAATCGGGCAAGATCGCCCAGCAGGTCCACGCGGGGATGGACGGCTCGACCCCGCCACAGCAGGCGATGGACACGCTCCAGAGCCAGCTCACCGCGATCGAAAACTACAACGGATAACCCATGGCAACGGAACAATCAACCGAACGAGGTGCACAGAGCGGCGGCGCGTACACCCGCCTGGTTCGCTGGGTGGAGGGCCTGAGCGAGGCGGCGTTCGCCTATCTCCTCCTGGTCCCCGCGTTTCTCGTGCTCGCGGTGATCGCCTTCTGGCCGCTGGTGAGCACGTTCAACATGTCGCTGCACGCCGACAGCATCAGCGGTGCGGCCCAGATCGGCGAGTTCGTCGGTTTCGAGAACTACGTCAACCTCCTCACCGGGAAGCTCGACACCGTCGCGCTGCCCCAGCCCTTCCTCGACCCCACACAGCCGTTCCAGAGCGCGCTCGTGGTCACCCTGATTTTCACCATCGCCAGCGTCTTCTTCGAGACGATCATCGGCTTCGGACAGGCGCTGGTGCTCGACCAGGACTTCCGCGGCCGGCGCTGGGTCCGGGTCGCGATCATCATCCCGTGGGCGGTCCCCATCGTGATCCAGGGGATGATCTTCTTCCTGCTCTTCCAACCCGGTATCGGCTTCGGCGTCGACATCGTCCAGGCGCTCGGGATGTCCGGCACCCCGCTGGTCGACAGCGCCGAGGCGCTTCCCATCCTGATCCTCGCCGACGTCTGGAAGACCAGCGCGTTCATGGCGCTGTTGATCCTCGCGGGGCTCCAGAGCGTCGACCGCAGCCTCTACGACGTCGCGAAGGTCGCCGGGGCCTCGCGGTGGCAGCAGTTCAAGATGATCACCTTCCCGCTGGTGCTGCCGACGGTGATCGTCGCGGTGCTCTTCCGGACGATCGACGCGATGCGGATCTACGGCCTGATCGAGACCACGTCGAGCTGTACCACGGTGCCCTCGCTGTCGTGCCTCGTGGTCTCGACGTTCAGCACGCGGCGGTACGGGACCGCTTCGGCGGTGGCGTTCGTGACGGCGGCGATCATCGGCATCGTGGTCTCGTTCTACATCGTCAAGTACTGGCGCGACTCCCAGGAGGGGATCTGAGATGGCGAGCGCACAGTCCGGGGACGCCCAGACCGACGACGACGCCGGACCGCTCACCCGGTGGGTCCAGGGGTCGATCAGCAACCCCGACCGGACCTACCGCGCGATGTTCTACGTCGTGACGATCTTCTTCCTCGTCACGACGCTGTTCCCGTTCTACTGGCTGATCGTGCTCGCGCTCACGCCCGAGAGCGCCATCGTGAACATGGGGCTGCTCCCGAAGGGATTCAACCCCGGGGCGTTCGTCACCATCTTCGAGCGTCTCCCGTTCCACATCTACCTCTTCAACAGCTTCGTGCTCGCGCTCGGGACGACGGTCATCGTCCTCGCGCTGGCGAGCCTCGCGGGCTACGTCTTCGGCCGGCTCTCCTTCCCCGGTCGGGGGCTGTTGATGATCCTCGTGCTCGCGATCTCGTACTTCCCGCCGGCGGCGTTCTTGCTCCCGCTGTTCCGGCTGTTCACCGGGAACGTCGAGATATTTGGCCTCAGCAGTCCGATGCTGTTCAACACGCCGGGCGCGATGGTGCTGCCGTTCAGCGCGCTGTTCCTCCCGCTGTCGATCTTCATCCTCACCACGTTCTACGGCCAGATCCCCGACGGGCTGGAGGACGCCGCGCGGGTCGAGGGCACCACCCGACTCGGCGCGCTCTTCCGGGTGATCATCCCGCTTTCGGCACCGGGCGTGGCCACCGCGGGCGTGCTCACCTTCATCAGCGTCTACAACGAGTTCTTCTTCTCCTTCCTGATGACCGACGGGCAAGCCCAGAACTGGGCCCCGCTCGTCTGGGGCATCCTGGGCTATCAGACCCAGTACACCGCATCGTACAACCTGATGGCGGCGGCGAGCATCGTCGGCGTCCTCCCGGTGGCGATCCTCGTGGTCGTCGCCCAGGAACGAATCGTCAGCGGTCTCACCAGCGGCGCGCTCAAGGAGTAACACCATGGCACAAGTCACCCTCAACAACGTCACGAAACGCTACGACGACATCGTTGCCGTCGACGACATGAACCTCGAGATCCCCGACGGCGAGTTCGTCACGCTCGTCGGCCCGTCGGGCTGTGGGAAGTCCACCACGATGGAGACCGTCGCCGGGCTCACGATCCCCACCGAGGGCGAGATCTACATCGGCGACCGGGAGGTCACGAACCTCCCGCCGAAGGACCGCGGCATCGCGATGGTCTTCCAGAACATCGCACTCTTCCCCCACATGGACGTCTACGACAACATCTCCTTCGGGCTCCGGCTCCGGAACTTCGACAAGGACGAGACCGACCGCCGGGTCGACCGCGCGGCCGAGACCGTCCAGATGGAGGGGATGCTCGACCGGATGCCGAGCGAGATGTCGGGCGGCCAGCGCCAGCGGGTCGCGATCGCCCGCGCGCTGGTGCGCGAACCCGACGTCTTCCTGATGGACGAACCGCTCGCCAACCTCGACGCCAAACTCAGAGTTCACATGCGGACCGAGCTCCAGCGGATCCACCGCGAGCTCGGGACCACCATCATCTACGTGACCCACGACCAGGCCGAGGCGATGACGATGTCGGATCGGATCGCGGTGATCAACGACGGCAAGCTCCAGCAGATCGCCCCGCCGCTGACCTGCTACAACGAGCCCGCGAACCAGTTCGTGGCGGGCTTCATCGGCTCGCCGAGCATGAACTTCCTGCGCGGGACGGTCGGGGGGAACGGCTTCGAATCCGAGTTCGTCGACGTCCAGTTCGACCCCGGAGCGATGAACGTGAGCCAGGACGAGCCGGTCACGATGGGGATCCGACCCGAGGACGTCTACCCAACCGATACGGCCGGATCGGTCGCGAACCCCACCACCGAGGTCGAGGTCACGACCGACGTGCTGGAGCCGATGGGCGATGAGATCTTCGTCTACCTCCTGCTCGCCGACGAGGCCGCCGACACGGACCTGGAGGACCCCGGAGCGGGCGGGAACCAGCTCCTGATGAGCGTCGACCCCGCCTCCGACATCAGCGAGGACCAGACGATGCGGGTGGTGCTCGATCGCGAGAAGGTCCACCTGTTCGACGCCGAGACGGGCGACGCGCTCGAACACGGGCTGGTGAAACCAACAGGGACCGAGAGCCCGACCGGCACCGAAGCCGAGGGCGACGACTGACGATGGTGACGGAGATCGGGCTGGTCTACGTCGTCGGGATGTCGTTGCTGTTCGTCTTCTGGGCCTACGGCCTCGTCTCGTTCGTGCTCGACGTCAAGCACAAGTTCGTCCCGCTCGCGCGCCAGTACGTCCGGGGGCGGCGCAACGAGAAGGAAGAGGCGGCGCGCGAGGCGGAACGAGAGGAGCGCGAACAGCAGCTCTACTGAAGGGAGTCGGGGAATCGACCTTCGCGGGCGATATCGCCACGATTCGCCACGCTTATGCGGTGTTCGCTCCCGTTCTCACGGGTGACAGACGACACTCGACTTCGAGTCGGTCTCATCGGAACGGGCTACATCGGAACCTTCGTCGGCGGCCAGTTCGACCGCCACCGCGACGCGACGGTGAGCGCCATCACCGAGATCGACGAGGAGCGCCGCGAGCGAACCGCGGAGTCGTTCTCGGTTCCGGAGGACACGCTCTACGACGACTACCGGGAGATGCTCGACGACGCCGCGCTCGACGCGATCCTCATCGGCACGCCCCACACCCTCCACTACGAGCAGGTGCTCGCGGGGCTCGACCACGGGCTCCACGTGTTCTGTGACAAACCGCTCGCGACGGACTTAGAGCACGCGACGGAGATCACCGAACGGTTCGAGGACTCGGATCGGACCCTGATGGTGGGCTATCAGCGCCACCTCAACCCCTCCTTCATCGCGGCCCGCGACCGGTTCGCGGAGTCGCCACCCCGATGGATCACGGCCGAAATCACCCAGAACTGGCTGCCGCGGTTCGTCGACGCCTGGCGGACCGACCCCGACCTCTCGGGCGGCGGGATGCTCTACGACACGGGCAGCCACCTCCTCGACGCGGTGCTCTGGACCAGCGGCCTCGACCCCGTGCGGGTCTCCTCGAAGATGACGTTCGTCGACGACGCGGAGCGCGTCGACAGCGAGGCCACGGTCCTGATCGAGTTCGCGAACGGCGCGACCGCGAACGTCACGGTTTCGGGCGATCTGCCCTGCGTCCGCGAGCACGTCCACCTCTGGGACGACGACGGCGCGGTCTCGCTCGACGGCCGCCAGTGGGAGCCCCGACAGGTCACCGAGATCGACGACGAGAACACCGAGTCCATCCCGTACATCGACCACGACAACCAGACCACCAAGGCCGAAGCGTTCATCACCGCGATCGAGAACGGCTCGGAACCGCCCGCGACGGCACGCGACGCGCTCGCCGTCACGGCAGTCACCGAGGCCGCCTACGAGTCCGCGCGCGCCGACGGCGACTGGGTCGACGTCGACCTCGACTGAGCCGGGCCCGTCGGAAGTTTCCGATCCTCAACTCCGCGCTACACGTTTCTGATGCCGAGCACGACCACGACGACACAGACGACCACCGCGACCAGCGTGACGCCGAGCAGGACCGGCCAGAGGGCGTCGAGCAGCGCCGGGCCGCCGGAGCGGACGACCCGCGACCCCGAATCGAGCGCGGTCGAGGCGGTGCTCGCGATGGCACCGCCGAACGCCGCCGCGACCACGACCGCCATCTGTACCAGTGAGCCGTACCGTCGCCAGGGCGACGTCTCGGTCTCCTCGTCGTCGGTATCGCCGCGAAAGCGCTCCCGGAGGCGGTGGAGTCGTTCCCGTACGGCATCCGCAGGGCTCATCTCGTCCCGAGTTCGTGACGGATCGACTAAAATTTTCGGTCGCTGTCAGAAGCCCGACGGCCCGGCGAACGACGCACCCATGTCGGTCCGTTCCCAGACGGTGGTATGACCGCCGACCTCGCGGCCGCGCTCCGCGACGAGGCACGCCGGGCGAACCAGCGTCGGCTCCTCGTGCTCGCGGGTGCGCACGAGGCGTGTCGCTCGGCGGCCCGCGAGGCCCTCGCCGGTGCCGGGATCGACGACGCCGCGACGACGCTGGTCGCCACTCGTGAGGGCGCAGCGCTCGGCTGCGAACGGGTCGCGCCGAAGAACGCCGACGCGCTCCTCGGGACCACCCGCGAGTGCGTGGTGCTCGACTGTCACGACGAGTGCCGCCCGAACGCGCTCGGTCGCGCGGTGGGTGCGGTCGACGGCGGCGGGCTGTTCGTCCTCCTCACCCCGCCGCTCGACGACTGGCCGGACCGACGGGACGGCTTCGACGCCACGCTCGCGGTGACGCCGTTCGACGCCGACGACGTGGCGGGGAACTTCAGAAGCCGCCTCGTGGAGACGCTCCGCACCCACCGCGGTATCGCCATCGTGGACGTCGATACCGGAACCGTCGAACGCGACGGCCGCACCGACCCGTCGCCACAATCTCCCGGATCCGCACCGTCGGTCCCCGTCGACAGCGAGTTCCCGCGCGCCGCCTACGAGGCGTGTCTGACCGCCGACCAGGCCGACTGTCTCGACGCGTTCGAGCGCCTCCGAACCCCCGGCAACGCGCTGGTGGTCGAGGCCGACCGGGGTCGCGGGAAGTCGAGCGCCGCCGGACTCGCGGCCGGCGCGTTCGCCGCCGCCGGGCAGCGGGTCGTCGTGACCGCACCGGGCTTCGAGAGCGCCGGTGCGGTCTTCGAGCGTGCACGAAGTCTCCTCGGTTCGATCGATGCGCTCGCGGGGTCGGACCGCGACGACCGACCGCACCGGGTCGACGCCGTGAGCGGCGGCCAGGTACGTTTCGAATCGCCGAGTGTCGCTGTCGAGAGCGCCGCCTCGGCCGACCTCGTCGTGGTCGACGAGGCCGCCGCCCTCCCCGTCGATCTCCTCGAGGGTTTCCTCGACACCCCGGCCGTCGCGTTCGTCACCACCGTCCACGGCTACGAGGGCGCGGGCCGCGGCTTCTCGGTCCGTTTTCGCGGCCGACTCGACGATTCCACCCTCGACGTCGCCGAGTCTCGGCTCGACGAGCCGATCAGGTACGCCGCGGGCGACCCGGTCGAGGTCTGGGCGTTCCGGGCGCTGTGTCTCGACGCGCGACCCCCGGTCGACCCGCTCGTCACCGACGCCACCCCGGGGACCGTGACGTACGAACGGCTGGATCCGAGGGGCCTGCTCGCGGACGAACACCGGCTCCGGGAGGCGTTCGGGCTGCTCGTCGCGGCCCACTACCGCACCGAACCGAACGACCTCGCGCGCCTGCTCGACGCGCCGAACGTCTCGGTGCACGTCCTGCTCCAGGAGGGCCACGTCGTCTCGGTCGCGTTGCTCGCACGCGAGGGCGGTCTCCCCGCCGACCGCCGCCGCGCGGTCTACGAGGGCAGCCGGATCAAAGGCCACCTCCTCCCGGACGTGCTCACGAGCCAGCTCCGCGACGAGGGGGCGGGGGTCACGGTGGGCCAGCGCGTGCTCCGGATCGCCACCCACGACGCGGCCCGCTCGCGCGGGCTCGGGTCGTGCCTCCTCGATTCGGTCCGCGAACGCATCGAGACCGACTGGCTCGGCGTTGGCTACGGCGCGACGCCGGAGCTGGTCGACTTCTGGCGGCGAAACGGCTTCTCGACGGTCTACCTCGCCACCACGCGCAACGAACGAAGCGGCGAACACTCCGTCCTGATGCTCGACCCGCTCACCGACGACGGGGAGGCCCTCCGCGACCGCCACGCGCAGTGGTTCGTCGAGCGGGTCGGCGGCACGCTCTCAGACTCGCTTCGGGAACTCGACCCCGACATCGTCCGGGCCGTTCTCGCCGCTACCCCCACTACCGCCGACCACGACTGCTCGCCCTACGAGTGGCGGGTCGTCGCGAGCGCGGCCCACGGCCCCGGGCTCGCGAAGACCCATCCCCACGTCTTCCGGCGGGTCGCGCTCGCCCACCTCACCGACCCCGGGAGCACCGCGCTGTCGGCCCGCGAGGAGCGGCTGCTGGTGATGCGCGTCCTCCAGTCACGACCCACTTCGGTGATCGCCGCCGAACTCGGCTACGACTCCCAGCGGGAGTGCCTCCGCGGGCTCGGGGACGCCTACGAATCCCTGATCGAACGCTACGGCGACGAGGCGGCACGGGCCGAACGCGCCCGCTACGTCGACTGAGTCGTTCCGCTCAGCCGACGAGCTGGAGGAGGAGCCACGCCAGCCCGATCGCCCCGAGCGAGCCGACGAGGTTCGCGGCGGCGTTCGCGACGGCCCGGTCCCAGTCGTCGGCCTCGGCCAGCTGGAAGGTCTCGACCGAGAACGACGAGAAGGTCGTGAACGAGCCGCAGGCCCCGGTACCGACGAGGAGCGCGACGTCGCCGCCCACGCCGGCGAACGTCACCAGTCCGAGCACGAAGCTCCCGACGACGTTGACCGTGAGCGTCCCAAGCGGGTAGTTCGCGTTCAGCCGCTGGCCGACGTAGCTCCGACAGAGCGCACCGATGGCCCCGCCGGTACCGACGAGGTGTGCGGGGTGGATGTCGATCACGCGCTCGCCCCCCGTTGGCCCGTCTCGACACGGCGGGCGAGCGCGCGGCCCGCGAACACGCCCGCGAAGCCGAGAACGTAGGTCGCGACGACGTTGCCGACCATCAGGAGCGGCGCGTCGAGGAGAACGGTTTGAACGCCGAACGTGCTGTAGGTCGTGAGCGAGGAGAGAAAGCCCGTGGTGAGGACCAATTGCGTCCGTTCGGCGAGGATCCCCGTGTAGATGGCCTCGTAGAGGACGAACCCGAGCACGAAACTCCCGAGGACGTTGACCGCGAGCGTCCCTACCGGTCCCGGGACCAGCGTGGCGACGAAGTATCTGCAGTTCGCGCCGGAGAAGCCGCCGATGGCGATCAGGACGACCGATTCGAGCGTTCGGAGCGGGTGGGTGTCGGGCATGGCTGGCTGGAGAAGGAGTCATCAGCTGGAAACCCAGCGGTTGGGGCAGGCGGACTCCATCGCCCGATGAAGCCCCTGGGCGGCTGGCGCATTTAGGCGTTGAGGAACGTCGCGAGAGGTCGGTGGAGTTTACTCCCGTCGCCCGGGAGACCGAACATGGTCGAACCCCTCGCGCTGGTCGCCCTCGGGGTCCTCGTGCTCGCCGTCGTCGGCAGCCTCTTTCCCCTGATACCGGGCGCGCTCCTCTCGCTCGTCGGCGTCTACGGCTACTGGTACGCCACGGGCTACACCCAGCCCGGGCTCGCGCTGCTCGCCGCGCTCACCGTCATCGGCGTGCTCGCGTTCGTCGCCGACTACTTCTCGGGGGCCATCTCGGCTGCCGCCGGTGGCGGGTCGCTGGTGACGAGCGCCCTCGCCGGGGTCGTGGGGCTCGTCCTCTTCTTCCTCACCGGCCCGCTCGGACTCGTGGTCGGGGTCGTCGTCACCGTCTTCGCCGCCGAGTTCTACCGCCACGGCGACCCGATCCGGGGTGCCCGAACCGCCGCCTACACCGTGGTCGGGATGCTCACCTCGACGGTCGTCCAGTTCCTGTTGACCCTCACGATACTCGTGGCGATGCTCGCCGTGGCGTTTCTCTGAACGGAATTGGAGCACTCGGCGACCGAGATCGACAGGAGTTACGACGTCGCCAGCACGCGAACGACGTCGGCGAGAACGTGGGTCGCGGTCGCGCAGTCCGACCAGTCCGTCCACTCCTGTGGCGAGTGCGAGACGCCGCCGACGGACGGGGCGAACAGGAGGCCGGCGTCGGTCACGCGTGCGACGTTCGCGGTGTCGTGCATCGCGGCCGAATGGAGCCCGATCGCGGAGACGTCACAGTCCCCCGCGGCCATCTCGACGGCGGCGATACAGTTCGGGCTCAGCGGTGTCGGCGGGACGTCGCGATACCGGTCGAGTTCGGTGACGACGCCGCGTTCGCGTTCGAGCCGTGCGAGGCTCGAACGACAGCCGGAGACGACGTCGTTCATGCGGTCGTGGTCGACGTCCCGGATGTCGAGTTCGAGACGTGCCTCGCCCGGGACGATGTTGCGGGCGTTCGGCTCGACCGTGAGCTCCCCGGCCGTTCCGACCGTCGTTCCGCTCTCGCGTGCGTGCTCGGTCGCGACGCGTTCGAGGTCGAGGACGAACTCCGCGGCGGCGCAGAACGCGTCCGTGCGGTCCCGCATCGCGGTCGATCCGGCGTGGTTCGCCTCGCCGTCGATCGTCACGGTGGCGTTCGCAATCCCAGTGATCGAGTCGACGACCCCGACCGTCGCGTTCGCCTCGACCAGTCGAGTGTCCTGCTCGATGTGGAGCTCCAGCCAGCCGTCCCACCCGCTCGCGTCGATCGTGTCCTCGCCGGCGAAGCCGATATCGCGAAGCCGATCCGCGAGCGAGATCCCGTCGTCGTCGACGAGTTCGAGTGCGTCCGTGGGGCTACAGCGGCCCGTCGCGACCGACGACCCGAGCGTTCCTCTCCCGAATCGTCCACCCTCTTCCTCGGTGAAGCAGACGACTTCGAGCGGCCGTCCCACGTCGGCGTCGCTCTCGCGGATCGAACGAACGGCTTCCAGCGCCCCATAGACGCCGAGCGGGCCGTCGAAGATCCCGCCGGTGTCGACCGAGTCGAGGTGGCTCCCGGCCGCTATCGGCGGGGTCGCGGGGTCACAGCCGACCGGCGTCCACTGACCGGCGATGTTGCCGACGCGGTCGACCCGGACATCGAGACCGGTGGCCTCCAGCCGTTCGACGAAGTACTCCCGTGCCCGCCGGTCGCTCTCGGTGCCGGTGAACAGCGTTCGTCCCCGGCCTTCCACCCCTGAGACGGCCCCGAACGAACCGTTCGTTTCGAGATCCGCTCGGAGACGCTCCTGGTCGACGTTCATGGACGGTCTCGGATTGCGGGGGAGATAACCCTGTACCTGCGATTCGAGCCACAGTCGTTTCCCGAACGAACCCGGATGATCTCGGACGAACCCGAATCCGAGAATCGGGGGCAGCGGCGGTGTCGAGCTCAGCAGTCGCGGATGGCCGCCGCGACGGTGTCGATACCGATCCCGAGGGAGGCCTCGTCGATGTCGAAGCGTGCGGTGTGATGGCCGTAGGGGTTGCTCGCTCCGATGCCGACGTAGGTCGCGTTCCCGCCCAGTTCCTGAACGCGTTCGATGAGATACGAGGCGTCCTCGCTCGCCCCGATGTCCTCCCGACGGGCGACCTCCGTCACGCCCTCGACCGACCGCGCGGCGTCCGCGACGATGTCGACCGCCGCCTCGTCCGCCGTGAACGTCGTCGTCTTCCCGTACAACGACGTCTCGACGGAGACCTCGTGCATTCCGGCGGCGTGTTCGACTATCCGTTCGACCTCCTCGAGCATGTACTCGTTTATCGCCGCCGTCTTCCCGCGGACCTCGACGCGCATCCGCGCCAGCTCGGAGATGACGTTCTGTGCGTTCGGCGAGTGGACCTGCCCGACGTTGACCCTGGTCGCGCCGTCCTCGTGGCGCGGGATCGCGTAGACGTTCTGGATGGCCGTCGTCGCGGCCTGCAACGCGTTCCTGCCCGCCTGTGGGGCCTTCCCCGCGTGGGACGACTCCCCGGTGAACACGACGTCCACCTTCGCGTTGGAGAGGGGCCGTTCGTAGCCGGCGACGACCCGACCGGTCTCGTTGTCCAGCCCGAGGTGGAGGGCGAACAGATAGTCGATACCGGTCAGATGCTCGGTTTCGCTCATCGGCAGCCCGCCGCGTCCGCCCTCCTCGGCGGGCTGGAAGAACACGCGGAGCGTTCCATCGAACGCGTCGCCGTCGTCGATCTCGCGGGCGACGCCGACCCCGATCGCGGTGTGGCCGTCGTGTCCACACGCGTGCATCTCGTCGGGGTGGCGGCTGGCGAATCCCTCGCTGACCGGGTAGTGTGACTCGTCGCTCGCCTCCGGGCGTTCGAGCGCGTCCATATCGACGCGGAGGCCGACGACGGGGCCGTCACCGAACGCCTTCTCGGCGACCAGTCCGGTGACGCCGTCCATTCGTTCGAGATAGGCCTCGGGTGCATCCTCGTCGCGGGCCCGCTGTTCGGCGGCTTCGACCTCGTCCGCGGAGGGCACACCGAGTCGTTGGTCGACGTCGATAGCGTCGCCACCGAGCGAGACCGTGTAGCCACGGTCCGCGAGTTCCTCGGCGACGAGCGCGGTCGTTCGGAACTCCTTCCAGCCCGCTTCGGGGTAGGTGTGGAGGTCACGACGGAGTTCGGTCGGGGTCAGGTCGCTGATCGCTGCCATATCCTCTCCCCCCGTGCAGCGTGTATAAACCTGCCCACTGTCGGCCGAGTCGCTGGATACCGTGTTCGTTGTGGAAGAGTGATATGGTCTCCCGGTGATGGTGGTGGATGGAGCATCACTGGGTCGGTGAACCGGCGGTGTCGTGGGCCGCGATGACCTACGCCAACGTTCTGGACGTCGCCGAGAGGGACGGCTCGATACTGGTCGTCCCCACTGGAAGCCTCGAACAGCACGGGTTCCACCTCCCGACCGCGACGGACTCGATCCTGGTGAACGCGGTCGCGCAGGAAGGCGCGACCCGGACCTCCGAGACGGTGCCGGTCGTCGTCACACCGCCGATCTGGACCGGTCGGTCGCCGCACCACCTCTCGCTCGGCGGCACCGTCTCGCTCGATACGCGGGGTTTGCTGGAAACGCTGCGTCAGGTCGCCGAGACGGCGCTTCGAAACGGATTCGACGCGCTGGTGTTCCTCAACGGCCACGGCGGGAACGCCTCCGTCGTCACCGACGCCGTCAGCGAGGTGGGGACCGCTCACCCATCCGTGGAAGTCCTTGGGCTCACGTACTTCTCGCTGGCCGCGGACGTCGTCGACGGGATCCGCGACAGCCCCACCGGCGGGGTCTCACACGGGGGCGAGTTCGAGACCTCCCTGATGCTACACGTCTGCCCGGAGCTGGTTCGCGAGGACCGGATCACCGGCACTCGCCGCGACGAACCTTACGACGCGGCTCGACAGGACCTGTTCGTCGACGGCCCGCTAGCGGTCCATCGCGAGTTCGACGAGTACAGCGACTCCGGGGCCGTCGGCGACCCGGAGCAGGCCAGCGACTCCAAGGGACGCGAGCTCTACGACCACATCGCGGCCAATCTCGGGGACCTGCTCACGGTGATTCACGACCAAAACGAGGCGCGTTCGAACTGACCCCTCGACGAGCGGTTCGGATGGTCGGCCCGCTCATCGAATCACGCTTTCAACCGCGTGTCGGGTGTTTCACTCGGGGTCGGCAGTCGGTTCGGACCGATACTCCTCGACTCGGTGTCGCTCGATCGCCTCGGTGTCGACGGTCACGCCCAGCCCGGGGTCGTCGGGCACGCTCAGCCGTCCGTCATCGAACTCGAACGGCGATTCGATGACGGCGTCCGCCCACGCGTAGTAGACCGTATCCGGCGGGAGGGCGATCGCCGGCGTCGTCGCGACCGTCTGCAGGATCGCCGCCGTCTTGATGCCCAGGTCGCGCCCCGAGTGGTGGGAGAGCGAGATGCCGAGCGCGGACGCGACACCGACCTGGCGTTTGAGTCGCAGGATGCCACCCATCGAGAGGAGTTCGACGACACCCACGTCGACCGCGTCCTCCCTGGCGAGGTGGAGCATGTTGTGTGGGTAGTAGAGGTCCTCGTTCACGGCGATCGGGGTCGTCAGCCGCTGTCGGAGCCGCTTGAGGGTGCCGAAACTGTCGACGCGGACCGGTTGTTCGAGATACTGGAGATAGATCTCGGCGTCCTCCAACCGTGCCCCCACTCGCACCGCGTCCTCGAAGCTGTAGCCCTGGTTCGGGTCCAGGCGGAACTCCAGTTCGCCGTCGACCGCGTCGTGCATGGCCCGGATACGCTCGACGTCGAAGCGCCAGTCCCGACCCGCCTTCGTCTTCAGCACCTCGAACCCGTTCTCGGCGGCCTGTCGCGCGATCCGTCGTGACTCCTCGATATCGACGACCCCGAGCGCGAACGCGAACGGCACCTCGTCGATGTACTTCCCGCCCAGGAGTCTGTGGACCGGCTCGCCGAGATGCTTCCCCCAGGCGTCCCACATCGCCATCTCCACGCCGGCGACGAAGGTCTGGACGTTCGCGTTGTAGTAGGCGAGCGTGAACGAGTTCCGGTCGATGGCCTGGAGGAAGGCTTCTATCTCCCAGACCTCCCGGCCGACGACGTACGGCGCGATCAGTTTCTCGAACACGGACCGGACCACGTCGACCGACCCCATCGTCGGGAGCATCTCACCCCAACCGGTGACCCCGTCGTCGGTCTCCAGCCGGAGGAGGACGCGTGGCTGCACCGACCGGCTGCTGTCCTGTCGTGCGTAGGAGCCGAGCCCCCCGTCCTCGCTTCGTGGGCTGAAGCGCACTTCGATGGGTATCGCCTCTAGGTCGGTGATCGTCATCTACCCTGCCCGCTCACCCCGCGGGGCTAAAAGTCATCGGTGAGCCGCGACGGCCGTCCGCAGCCCCTCTATTCCGCCGGGACGAGAACGGGTCGTGGCGATTTTTCACCGAATCGGTTTAACTACCGCTTCGCCGTAGGGGACGTATGTCAGGATCCGAACGGTCGACGTTCTCGATCGCGCTCGGCGGCGATGCGATCCTCGTCCAACGGTGGTCCGCGCTGGAACGGCCGGGGCTCGAACGGTTGGTGGAGCCGATCCGGGACGCCGACGCGGCCGTGGTCAACCTCGAAACCCTCCTCCACGACTTCGAGGCCCCACCCAGCGCCGCCAGCGGGGGAACCTATATGCGGGCCCCGCCGTGGGTGGCGGACGAACTCGTGTGGGCCGGCTTCGACCTCTTCAGCGCAGCCACGAACCACACGGGGGACTACGGTGTCGGTGGGGTCCAAACCACGATGCGCGCCCTCGACGAGCGGGGCATCGCCTCCGCCGGTCTGGGGGAGAACCTGGCGCTCGCCCGAGCCCCTGCCTATCGGGATACCGCCGCCGGTCGGATCGGGCTCGTCTCGGCCTGCTCGACGATGACCCCTGGAAGCGCGGCCGGCGAACAGCGACCCGACGTGGGCGGTCGGCCGGGGCTCAACCCGCTCCGGCTGGAGACGACCTTCGGCGTGAGCCCCGAGCAGTTCGACCGGGTGAAGGCGCTGAGCGCTCACCTCGGTCTCGATGCGGTCAAGGAGAGTCTACGACGGTTCAATCCGGAGGCGTACTTCTCGAACGAGAACGACTCGACGTTCTCCTTTTTCAACCCCGGCGGGGCACACGTCGGAACATCGCTCACGTTCGCGGTCAGCGACGACCCGGGCGTTTGTCAGACCCCACAGGCGCGGGACCGCGACGCAAACCTGAACCAGATCCGCCGTGCGGCCCGGCAGTCGGACTGGGTCGTCGCCAGCCTCCACAGCCATGAGGGGGAGAACGGGGCGGTCAACGACGCCTCGGTGCCGGCGTTCGTCGAACGGTACGCCCGCTCGTGCATCGACGCCGGGGCGGACGTGTTCGTCACCCACGGTTCGCACGTGCTCGGCCCGATCGAGGTCTACGACGGCCGCCCGATATTCTACGGCCTGGGTAACCTCGTCTTCCAGAGTGAGCTGGTCGAGCGCCTCCCGGCGGAGATCTACCACCGATACGGGCTGGACCACTCGGCGCTCCCGCCGGACGTCTACGACGCCCGTACCCTGGACGAGGACGGCGAGTTCGTCGGGGCGCTCGGGAATCGGGCGTACTACGAGAGCGTGGTGCCGCGCTGTCGGTTCGAGGACGGTACGCTCGACGGCATCGAACTCTACCCGATCTCCCTACAGCTCGATAGCTCGCCCCCCGAACGGGGGCTGCCCGTTCGAGCGACCGGCACCGTCGGAACGCGGATCCTAGAGCGGCTGCAGGAGCTATCGACGAAGTACGACACGACGATCGAGACCGACGGTAACGTCGGCGAGATCAGAGCCGAGGAGTAGCCCGCCCGCCGTAGTCCAGCCCACCGCGAACCGTCGCGAGGTTTCCCTCGAACGTGTCACTCGGCGGGATTTCGCGCGATGCACCAGCCTCTCGGCGCATCGGTGGGCGACGTATCCCGCCCGGAACTGATGGTATTCGACGTTTTTCCGGTGGGATGGGAACTCGATGGCAGCGACCGCACTATTGTCGAGGAGACGTCCAACGGTGGAACAAAGTATTTATATAGTGTACAGTCGCCGGAGGTGTATGGTACAGACGGTCATACTAGCAACGGTCGTCATCTACCTCCTCGGGATGCTGGCGGTCGGGTTCTACTTCCAGCAGAAGGGGATGGAGGACATCACGGACTTCTTCCTGGCGGGGAAGGGCGCACCGTGGTACCTGGTCGCCCTCTCGTTCTTCGCGACGGCGATCGGGGCGGGGGGGACCATCGGGCTCGTCGCGGGGACGTTCGAGTCCGAGAGCATCACCGAGTTCTGGAGCTACGGTATCACGCTCGCGAGTTCGTTCGTCGTCGCGTTCCTGCTGGGTCGGAAGCTCCCGAACACGAAGAACATCACCATCCCATCGCTGCTCGAGGACCGCTACGACGAGCGGACGCGGGTCATCGCGGTACCGTTCTACATCCTCCGGTTCGTGAGCACGCTCGCGGCCCAGTGGCTGGCGGCGGGGACCATCATCAGTTTCATCTTCGCCGACACGTTGACCGTCACGCAGGGGGCCATCATCGGTGCGGTCATCATCACGATATACACGGCGGCGGGCGGGATGAGCGCGGTGATGTGGACCGACTTTATCCAGGGCGTGCTGTTGTTCGTCGGGCTGTGGGTCGTCGCGATAGTGGCGATCGGCGACTTCGGCGGTTTCTCCGCCATGACGACCCAGGTCACGGCCGTCGCGCCGCAGGCATTCGACCTGTTCGCGCTGAACTGGACGCTCATCGCGGCGTACATCGTGACGCTCGTCCCCTCGCTGCTGGTTCGCCAGGGCTACCTCCAGCGGATCATGTCGGCTCGAAGCCCGAGGGACGGGTTCATCGGCGCGAACCTGAACGGTATCATCGGCTTCGCGTACATCCCGGTGCCGCTGCTCATCGGTGCGATGGGTCTGGTGATGTACGCCGACATCGATAACCCGCAGTTCATCCTTCCACAGATGATGCGGGACCTCCTGCCGACGTGGTTGGCCGCGATCCTCCTCGCGGCGCTGGTGGCCGCGATCATGAGCAGCGGCGATAGCTTCCTGCTCTCCGGCGCGTCGAACTTCGTCGACGACATCTACCTACGCTACCTCAACCCCGACGCCAGCAACAGACGACAGCGGCGGGTCTCCCGGATCGCCGTCGTCGGGCTGATGGTCGGCTCGTTGTTCCTCTCGATCATCCTCCCGAACATCATCGACCTGATCGTCTTCGGCGCGCTCGCGCTCACCGGCGGCGTCCTCGTCCCCTGGCTCGCTGCGTTCTACTGGCCCCGCGGGACGACGGACGGGGCGTTCTGGAGCCTCGCTATCGGTGCCAGCGCGACGGTGGCGTGGTGGTGGATCGGCTACTTCGCGGACACCAGCGAGTATCTGGGACTCCACCCGATATTCATCGGGCTCCCGCTGTCGATCGTCCTCTTCTTCGCCATCTCTCTGCTTCAGGAGCCGGAGTACGAGAACGCGCTCCGGACGGCGCGAAAGCACGAACTCACGTCGCTTGAAGAACGCACACTCAGGGCGATGGACGAGTCCGCCGAAACGTACGACGAGTAGGTCGGTTTTCGGTTTTCGAGCGTCTGCGGCGGTCGCTGTCGACCGAGCGCGTCAGTCGGTCGGTTCCGTACCCGTGTGAGCGACCGCTCCGCCGTCCGTCCCCGCCGACCCTTCGTCGAGCAACGCGACGAGTTCGGTCTCGGTGACGGGCCGTGCGTCGGTCTCCAGCCCCGCATCACGCGCGATCCGAACCGTGCTCGGTGGGTGGAGATTCGCCCGCTCCAGCAGGTCGTCGTCGTAGAAGACCTCCTGCGGGGTGGCGCTGCTGACGACGCCCCCGTCGGCCATCACACAGACCCGGTCGGCGATCGCGGCCGCGGTGTCGAGGTCGTGTGTCGAGAGGACGACGCTGATCCCCTCGGCGTCGATCCGGCGGATCCGGTCGGCGACCAGCCGCGAGCGCTCGGGGTCGAGCCCGGCGAACGGCTCGTCGAGCACGATCACGCTCGGTTCGAGCACCAGCACGCCGGCGAGCCCGACGAGCCGTTTCTCGCCGCCGCTCAGGTAGTGCGGGATACGGTCTTCGAGGTGGCTCGCGTCCACGGTCGCGAGCGCCTCGCGGGCCCGCCGCTCCGCCTCGTCGGCGGGCACGCCGTAGTTGTGGAGCCCGAACAGCACGTCGTCCAGGACCGTGGGGGCGACGATCTGCGTGTCGGCGTCCTGGAAGACGAAGCCGACCTCCCGACGGGCGTGGGCCTTGTTCTCGTTCGTGACCGCCTGGCCGGTCACGCGGAGTTCGCCCTCGTCGGGCACGAGCGTCGCGTTGAGGTGTTCGAGCAGCGTCGACTTCCCCGAACCGTTGCCGCCGACCAGCGCGACGACCTCGTCGGGGTGGACCGCGAACTCGACGTCGTGCATTCCGACGGTTCCGTCGGGGTAGGTGTGGGCTTCACAGCGGAGGGCGACCAGTGGCTCGGCTTCGTTCACACCGTCGGTCGTCGTGCGCTCGCTCATATCGTCACCACCCCGTAGGAGACCACGAGCGCGTAGGCGACGACGAGGGCGAACAGCCCAACGACCACGGCGACCTCCCTCGCTGGCGGTCGTTGGACGTCGCTGTAGAGGGTGATGTCGCCCTCGTAGCCGCGCGCCTCCATCGACTTGACGAGCCGTTCGGAGCGCTCGATGGCGGTCAGCATCGTCATCCCGAGGATACGTGCGTAGAGCCGCCTGTTCGCCCAGAACTCCCCGAGGTTCGCCCCGCGTGCGAGCGCGCTCTTCACCAGGTCTTCGAGGGTTTCGAGCATGACGAAGGTGAACCGGTAGGTCAACAGCGCGACCTGGTCGATCGGCGCGGGGAGCACCCGCCCGAGGAGGTAGGCGACGTCGGTGTACGTCGTCGTCATCGACGCCGTGAGCGTGAACGTCACGACCGTCAGCGACCGGCAGGTCAGCTCGGCGAACAGCGCGGCCCCCGCCCACGTCACCGAGAGGTCGCCGAGCGGGGTCGCGAGCGCACCGAGGATCGGCGTTCCGGGTTCGAGGAAGGCGAGCGGCCCGGCCACCGAGACGATGAACAGCATCGGCAGCGTGTACCACCGAACCAGCCGTCGGTACGGCAGGTCGGCGATCCCGTAGACGAGGAGGGTTGCGGCGTAGAGACCGACGAGAACCGCGAGCGAGTCCACGACGGTGACGGCGAGAACGAGCACGGCGACGACGCCGAGCTTGGTCCAGGGGTTCACCCGGTGGAGCGGGCTGTCGCGGTGTTCGGCGTACGCGGTGATCAGTCGCGGGTCGGGGACGTGATTCGAGAGCGTCGCCATTCGCTCAGACCGCGTCCTGGCCGTCGTCGTGGTCCCCGTCGCTCCCGCTCCGATACCGGACGGCGTAGAGGTAGAGTCCAACCCCGATAACGACGAGGACGAGGACGATCGCGACGTACTCCGTGACGAGTCCACCCTTGCTGATCGGCCCGGCGATGACGACACCGCGTCCGAGGTCGACGAGCGGCCCGCCGCCCTCCCGTGCACCCTGCTGGAGCGCCTGTCCGAACCGTTCGGCGTAGGGGAGCGCGCCCCCGGTCGACGTGAAGCCGTAGAGTCCGGCGACCAGACAGACCGCGAGCAACCCGGCGAGTCCGCCGTACTGCTTCCAGCGCCGCATCAGGCGCTCACCCCGTCGGCCGTCTCGCGTTCCGTGCGGGTCACACCGGGAACGAGGTCGGGCCGGATCGAGGCGAGGAACTGGACGATGAAGCCGGTCAGCAGCCCCTCGACGACGGCCACGCCGAGGTTGAGCCCGACCATGCCGGCGACGGCGATGGCGAGGTCCGAACGGGGGAGGGCGCTGCCGTTGACCCCGGAGACCACGATGATGACCCCCATCAGGACCGCGCCCGCGGAGAGCCCGAGCGTGGCGGCGCTCGCGCTCGCCGGGAAGACGTCCCAGTCCGTCCTCATCAACGTTCGGAAGGCGTAGTAGGCGATGATGGCCTCGGTCGCGTTGACGAGCACGTTCGCGCCGAGCAGCCCGACCGCGCCGTGGCCGAGCGCCGCGGAGAAGACGTTGACCACGAGCGCGATGACCGCCCCGAGCAGCGGCCCGGCGAGGATGCCGACGAGCCCGGTGAGGTTCATGTGGATCCCGCCCCAGACCGGGAGGTTGAGCTGGAAGACCGCGAAGCTCGCCGCGGCACCGATGCCCGCGAGCGCGACCTGGCTGGTTTTGATCCCGTTCTTTCGAACACGGTACGTGGCGACCCCGAGGAGTCCGATGCCAAGAACGCTCCAGAGGACGAGCGCCCACAGCGGGAACGACCCCTCGCCGAGGTGGATGTGTGCCATATCGATTGCTAATCGATACTAGTAAGATAATAACCTTACGCATAGCGAGGGTGCTGTTTGTAAAAATTTGTAAAAACCGTTGGTCGTGTTGATAGTGTAGTTTCGAGTAGGCGCGCCCGTTCGAACGTGTCGCGAGTTCGGGAGCAGCCTCCTCGCAGGTCGAGAGGGATGCTGCGAGGGGTTTCGAGGGGGTTCGGAAGGACGGTCTCAGTCGTACATCGCCGTCGGGTCGTCCGGGAAGTCGAGCTGGTGTTCCTCCGTCGCCTTCAGCTGCCAGTGGCGAACTCGGGTCTGGTAGAGCTGCATCGCCATCTCGTTGACCGCGTCCATCTCGCTCTCGCGGGCGATCTCCTCCGCGTCCTCGATGCTCATCTTCATGAGCTTCTTGTAGAAATCCTTCATCGACGTCCTCGGCGTTCGATGCGGGGCCGACCCTTTTGAGGGGCTCGACATGGCCCGGCTCGACGGCACCCGTTCGCGGGGGAACGACCATCGTCCGGCGTGTGAGGCCGGTCGATCCGTCGCGGGGTGAACCGACGGGTTCGATGCGGGCGGAACGTTCATTGTCGATCGGTGCAAATCCCCGTTCAGGAGTGGTAAATGTGTACGCACACCACGGCATCGACGAGGAGGAGGGCTCATCCGAGACCGAGCACGAACCGAACCCGGTGACGACCGTCGGCTGGACCGAACACCACACGTGTGCCGTCGGGAGTCTCGTGCTCGCCATCGCGCTCTCGGGGCTGCTCTATCCGGTGCTAGTCGGGCTCACCGAATCCTTCGGGGTCCTCTCCACGACCGCGCTCGTCGCGACGGTCATCGTCGTCTGGAGCCTGGGGTGGATCGGGCTCGAACTCCTCTGGGAGTGGCGGGCCGGTCGGTGGCAGGCGGCTCGCGACCGATAGCTCGCAGAAACCCCGACCCCGACTCACACCGCTCGGTCGACCCCCGACCCCGGTCCGCCGGTCAGGAAACCGTCCCGAGTTTGCCGACCTGTCGGCGCGCGAGTCGGGTCAGTCGCCGAAGGACCGGGTTTCGGTTGCCGGTTCCGCCGGTGGCTACCGCGCTCGGGCCGGGGGTGGTGTACGTCATCCGGAACACGTGGTCGTTCGCGACGACCTCGATGTCGGTCGCCGCGCCAGCCCACCACGCGAACGCGGTCTCGCCGACCGTCGGCGTCGCGGTCTCGATACCGTCCATCGCCCGATAGCGTTCGGGGAGGTTGCCGAGCGAACACGTCCCCCCGAGGTTGGCCAGCGATTCGCCCTCGCAAGGCCAGAGCCGCGTCCGAAGCTTCGCCGAGGGTTCTCGGACCATCCCGTAGACCGCGGTGATGGTCCCGTTCCCGCGCTCGGTCGGTGCGTCCCTGTAGCGCCACCGCTCGCCCACTTCCTCCGCCAGTAGTAATCGATTCGCGGGTGGGTCCGGCGTCGCCCGCGCCGTCTCGGTTCGTGGTGCTGCCGTCGTCGTGGGTCGCGCCGTCGGTCGTCGCGTTGGCGTCGAGCGCGCCGTCGGATCCACGCTGGGGCGCTCGGTGGTCTGAGGGGTCGACGTCCCGTCGGTTTGTGCGCCGGGGTCGGGACGCTGCGTGCTCGCCTCGGTCGCGGACGACCCCGAGTCGCCGGCGCTCCCGCTGGAGAGCTCGTCCGGGATCGCGACCGACCCACAGCCCGCGACGGCGACGGCACCGAGGACCGCGCCGGCACGTTCGAGGAGCGCGCGCCTATCCATGGTCGGAGCCACGGTCGGCGGAACCGGCCGGATACGCGTCGGTCACCGTGTTACCGTTCCCGAGTCGCCGCAGACGGTCGTATCCGGTTCCGGTCCATGTTCGTGACCGGATCCTCCGCCTCCCGAACACCTGAGGCTGTCGGTCGGACGACGTTTCGGGCGGCCCGGCGGGCGGCATCGGTTCGTCGGAGTCGGGTTTCCTAACCACTCACTCGGTCGTGGACCGCCCCGAGCGCGTGTACCGCCAAGCCCAGAGGACCAGCACGCCCTGGAGCGGGAGCCGTGCCCAGAGCCCCGCTTCGGCGAGCCCGCGAGCACGGTCGGGGACCGACTCGGGGACCATCCCGCTGGTCGCCATGTGGACGTTCGCCGGGAACACCGCGACCAGCAGCGCCACGATCCCCCAGGCCGAGAGCGAGCGCGTTCGCCGGATCGTGACCCCGACCCCGAAAACGACCTCGGCGAGCCCGGAGAGGTAGACGAGCGCCACCGGACGGGGGAGGGACGGTGGAACGATCCGGGCGAACGCCTTCGGGACGAGGAAGTGGAGCACGCCCGCGACCACGTAGACGAACCCCATCACGATGCACAGCGGACGTTCGAACCCGATCCTCGCACCGTCGGTGTCGGTAGCCATGGGACACGTATCGAGCGGAACGGGATAGCCTTTGGCTCGGCTCACACCGGGTCTTCGAGGACCTCGAATCCGGAACGGTCGGGTGGTCGCCGACGACGGTGACCGGCCGCAGGAACCCTTTTGGTGCCGACGCGGGATGACGATCCATGTCGGATATTCCGTTCGCCACCGCGACGTCGCTCGCACGGCGGGTCCGCGCGGGCGACCTGTCGCCGGTCGACGTCGTCGAGGCGTACCTCGACCGGACCGCCGCCCGCAACGACGTCACGAACGCCTACGTCACGCTCATCGAGGACGATGCCCGCGAGCGTGCCCACGAGGTCGGAGCGGCGGTCGAGCGCGGCGAGGACCCGGGCCCGCTCGCCGGGGTGCCGGTCGCGCTCAAGGACCTCTTCGGCTACAAGGCGGGCGTCCCGGCGACGATGGGGTCGGCGGCGGTCGGGGAGTTCGTCCCCGAGGAGAGCGCCGTCGTCACCGAACGCCTCGAAGCCGCTGGCGCGGTCGTCATCGGCACGACGAACGCCCCGGAGTTCGGCCACAAACTCGTCACGGAGAACCCGCTCCACGGCCGGACGGGAACCCCCTTCGACCCCGAGCGGGTTTCCGGCGGGTCGTCGGGCGGCAGCGCGGCCGCCGTGGCCGACGGCCTCGCGGCGTTCGCCCAGGGTTCGGACATGGGGGGCTCGATACGCGTTCCCGCCACCTTCTGTGGCGTCTACGGGATCAAGCCCTCCTTCGGCCGGGTGCCGACCGCCACCCGGCCCGACGGGTTCGCTCTGTCGACCCCCTTCACGAGCATCGGCCCGCTCGCGCGCACCGTCGAGGACGCCGCGCTCGCGCTCGACGTCCTCTCGGGGCCACACCCCCGCGACCCGTACAGTCTCCCCGAGTCGACGGGCTCCTACCGTGACGCGCTCGACCGCGACACGCAGGATCTCAGCGTGGCGTACAGCCCCGACCTCGGGATCTTCGACGTCGCCGAGCGCGTCGCCGACGTCACCGACGACGCGCTCTCCGACCTCGCGGGGGTCGTGGACGGGGTCGACCGAACCGATCCGCCCTACGACGGGACGCTCTCGAACCTCCGATACGCGTTCACGGGGATCTCGACCGTCGTGTTCGCGTCGATGGTCGACGGTTTCGAGGCCGAGGGCCTCATCGGCGACGGCGACCGCGAGCGGCTCTCGTCCTCGGTGCGGACGATGGTCCGGATCGGCGAGGACTCCGACGCGGTCTCGTACAAGCGCGCCGACCGCCCACGAACCGACTTCTACGACGCCGTCGAGACGATTTTCGACGAGTACGACCTATTGGTGACCCCGACGACGGCGGTGCCCCCGTTCGAACACGGGCAGGACGGTCCCCAAGAGATCGACGGCCGGTCGGTCGCGAACCCGGTCGTGGACTGGTGTCTCACCTGGCCGTTCAACCTCACCGGGCACCCGGTCGCGTCGGTACCGGCGGGGTTCGTCGACGGGCTGCCGGTCGGGCTGCAAGTCGTCGGTCGGCGACACGCCGACGAGACGGTGCTCGCGGCGAGCGCCGCGCTCGAACGTGTCCGGCCCTGGCAGGACACCTATCCCGGACGGAGCTCGTAGCTCGTTTCGAATCCATTCACCGCCGCCGACGACGAACGACCGGTCCCCTTCGTCCGCCGTTCGATCGGGCGTTGCGTCCGCAACCCGCGGCTTTTTGCGTTTTCGTGCCCTCGATCGCTCGTGGAATATTCGCAGCTCGTCGAGTGTTACGACCGTCTCGACGCCACCCCGTCGACGCTCGAGAAGACGGCCATCCTCGCCGAGCTGTTCGCCGACGCCGGCGACCTCCTGCCGGAGCTCACCGGGCTCGCCCGCGGGCGGGTCTTCGCCTCGTGGGAGCCCGACGACCTCGGCGTCTCGTCGTCGCTGACGGTTCGCGCCCTGAGCGACGCCACGGGCGTCGACGCCGACCGGATCGGTGACTGGCGACGCGAGACGGGCGATCTCGGCGACGCCGCGGCGAAAGCGGTCGAGAACCGCGTCCAGACGACGCTGTTCTCGGGAAGCCTCTCGGTTCGGCGGGTCTACGACACGCTTCGCGGCCTCGCCACGTACGAGGGACCGGGCAGCCAGACCCGGGCGACCGACGATATCGCCGATCTGCTCGGGGACGCGAGCTCCGACGAGGCCCGGTACGTCGTCCGGACCATCGTGGGGACGATGCGACTGGGCGTCGGGGAGGGCACCATCCGCGACGCGCTCGCGAGGGCGTTCCTCGACGACGCCGACGACGCGGTCCGGGCGGTCGAACGCGCCTACGAGGTCACGAATGACTTTCGAGTGGTCGGCGAGACGGCCCGTGACCGGGGTCGTGAGGGACTCGACGAGCTCGAAGCCGAGCTCTTCCGACCGGTGAAGGCCATGCTGGCGCGGAAAGCGGAAGGTCTCGAGGACGCGCTGGAGTCGATCGAACGACCGCTGCTCGAATACAAGTACGACGGGATGCGGGTGAAGATCCACGTCGACGGCGACGAGATCCGGGTGTTCACCCGCCGGCTCGAAGACGTCACCGAACAGTTCCCGGACGTCGTCGAGGCGGTTCGGGACGAGGTGACCGCGGAAACGGCGGTCGTCGAAGCCGAGGTGGTGGGCTACGACCCCGAGACCGGCCGGCCGATACCGTTTCAGGAGTTCTCGAAGCGCATCAAGCGCAAGACCGACATCGACGAACTCGCGGCCGCGCACCCGGTCACGGTCCACGCCTTCGACCTGCTCTATCACGACGACGACCCGCTCGTCGAAGCGGCGCTCTCGGACCGACTCTCACGCCTCGAAGCGGTCATCGACCCCGGAAGCGAGACGGTCGTGCGCGCCGAACACGTTCGCACCGACGCGCTCGAAACGGCAGAGGAGTTCTACGGGGACGCGCTCGACGCCGGCCAGGAGGGCCTGATGGTGAAGAACCTCGATGCGGGCTACCAGCCGGGCTCGCGGGTCGGCTACATGCTGAAGGTCAAACCCACGATGGAGCCGCTCGACCTCGTCGTGGTCCAGGCCAAGTGGAGCGCGGGCCGCAAGAGCGAGTGGCTGGGACGACTACGACTGGCCTGCTGGGACGCCGACTGCGAGGAACTCCGCGAGGTCGGGCGGATGTTCTCCGGGCTCACGGACGCCGAGCTCCGCGAGATAACCGAGAAGCTCGAACCCCTCATCGAGTCCGTGGAGGGTCGGACGGCGAAACTCCGCCCGGAGGTGGTCGTCGAGGTCGAGTACGAGGCGATACAGGAGTCCACGAAATACGATTCGGGCTACGCACTCCGCTTCCCCCGGTTCGGCGGCTTTCGCGACGACCTCGGCCCCGAGGACGCCGACCGGTTCGAACGGGTGAAACGGCTCTACGAGGACCAATGACCAGCCGAAAGACACGAACGAGTCGTCCCGTGCGACCCGCGTGTTTGGAGGAACCGCCCCGATGAGCGGTGCCGTCAGCCTCCGGGACGGCGTTCGAATCGAACTCTCGACGGGCGAGACGTTCGTCGCGGACGCCACCGAGCCCGCGGCGGACATCGTGGGACTGAGCCACGCCCACGGCGACCACCTCTACACGCGCGCTCCCGAGGCGGTGGTCTGCTCCGACGTCACGGCCCGGCTGGCGAACGCCCGCCGTGAGGACGAGGGACCGCTCACTCGAACCACCCATCCGCGAGTCGATCAGGTCCCGGCGGGCCACGTTCCGGGCTCCCGAGCGACGATCGTCGACGACCCGGACGGGACGACCTACCTCTACACGGGTGACTTCTCGCCGCGCTCGCGGTTCGTGCTCGACGGGTTCGACGCCGCCGCCGTCGCGGACGAGTACGACGTGGACGTCCTGATCACCGAGACGACCTACGGAGAACCCAAGTACGTCTTCGACGACCAGGACGTGCTCGAAGCGCGTATCGTCGACTGGTTGGACGAGACCCACGAAACGCCCGTCCTGCTCTTCGGCTACACCCTGGGTCGCGCCCAGGAACTCGAACTCCTGGTCGGGCGCTCGGACCGCGAGCGGCTGTTCGTCACCGATGCCACGGCGCGACTGAACGCGATCATCGAGGACGCCTGTGACGTCGACTTCGGGGCCGAACGCTACGAGGAGGCGACCACGCTTGGGGCGGGCGACGCGTTGCTCCTCCCGGCACAGACGAACCGGCTCTCGTTCGTCGACTCGATCGCCGAGTCGACCGGGGCGCTGAAAGCGGGCTTTTCGGGGTGGGCCATCGAGGAGTCGTTCAAGTATCGGGGGAGCTACGACGAGACGTTCGTGCTCTCGGACCACAGCGACTTCTCGGAGCTGGTCGACACCGTCGAGACGCTGGAGCCCGAGCGAGTCTACACCCAGCACGGCTTCGCCGACGCGTTCGCGACCCACCTCGAAACCGAGTTCGACCTCACGGCGCGGTCGCTGAAGAACAACCAGACCGCGCTGAGCGACTTCTGAGGGGCGTGTTCGCCCGTTCACCACGCGAACGGACGGCCGTCTCTCCCGTACTCGCTTCCGGCTATCGTTCGACGAGGGCGATGCTCGTCTCCCGACCCCTCCCGAGCCACGAAAGCGGATAGAACCCAGGACGACGATAGTTTTTTCATCACGGAACGCGGTGTACGATTACGTGCGTCGGCACGCAAAACTATGACAGACGATACCACCAACTCCGAGGAGGGGGTCCTCGAACTCGTCGGGCGAGTCGAAGGTCAGGTTCGCTCACGACGGGAAATGATGGGCGACGCGCTCAAAGTCGGGGCCGGTGTGACCGCGCTCTCGGCGCTCGGTGCCGGGACCGTCGCCGCAAACGACGACTCGAGTTCGGGTTCGGGTTCGGACGACGACCCCAGCGACGTCGACATCCTGAACTACGCGCTCGCGCTCGAACACCTCGAATACGCCTTCTACGACGAGTTCCTCGCCGACCACTCCGAGCGGGAGGTCGAGAGCTCGGCGGTCGCGAACTACTTCGCGCGACCGACGCTCCAGTACTCGGTCTACCAGCAGATCGAGGACGTCAGGGACCACGAGAAGGCCCACGTCGACGCGCTCACCGAGACCATCGAGCAGCTCGGTGGGACGCCCGTCGAACCCGCCGACTACGAGTTCCCGTACGACTCGATGGAGGAGTTCGTCGCCGTCGCCGACCGCCTCGAAACCGTCGGGGTCTCGGCCTACGCCGGCGCGGCACCCATGATCGACAGCGAGGAGGTCCTCAAGGCCGCACTCTCGATCCACAGCGTCGAGGCCAACCACTCGACGTACTTCCAGCTCCTCCACCTCCAGCGTCCCGCGCCGAACGCGTTCAACCCGGCGCGGACGATGGACCAGGTGCTCCCGATCGCCAAGCAGTTCATCGTCGGTGCCGAGGGCGGCAGCGGCGACGACTCCGAGGGTGACGACGCCGACGTGATCCGCCAGACCACCGTCCAGCTCTCGGGCGACAAGGAAGTCCCGCCGGTCGACACCGACGCCAGCGGCGAGGCGGGGCTCACGCTCGTCAGGCGACAGGACGGCAGCTACGCGGTGCGATACGACCTCTCGGTGATGAACATCGAGGACGTCACGGCGGCCCACTTCCATCTCGGCGGGTCCGAGGAGAACGGCCCGGTCGTCGCCTTCCTCTACGGTCCGAACGAGGACGGCACCAGCGAGGACGGCCAGATCGCGAGCGGCACGATCACGGAGTCAGACCTCGTGGGGCCGCTCGAAGGCAAGACCGTCGCCGACCTGCAGTCGATGGCCGACGAGGGGCTCTACGTGAACGTTCACACCAAAGCCAACCCCGACGGCGAGCTCCGCGGCCAGGTCCCGCTCGAATAGCTGCCCAGTCGATAACGCCGATTCACACCTAACGGGTCGCGACCCGTCCGACCCTTCTTTCGCGTAATGATTTCGTCCGCTAGTACGTTTCGAGCGCCTCCAGAAACGTCTCGACGAACGCCTCGGTATCGATGTCGAGCGCGACGTGGGTGTTCGGAGCCTCGACGTTCGGCCACTCGTCGTTCACCCCACGAACGTCGGCGACCGTTCGACCGTAGGTCGACTCGCCCCTCGTCTCCACGGTCGCGAAGGTGTACTCGGTGTCGAGGATCCCCGGGTCGACGACCTCGGCGACGGCACACGCGTCGTGGATCGGGACGCCGTCTCGCTCGAACGAGGCCTCGTGGACGTCGAGGAAGTAGGTCAACAGGTCCGCGACGACCGTCGTGACCTCGGTGTTCAGTTCGCGGATCCGTGTCACGTGGTCACGGTCGAGGCGGGCCTTGCGGGTGACGTTCAGCCCGACCATCGTGACGTCGACGTCGGCTTCGAAGACCACCTTCGCCGCCTCCGGGTCGGCGAAGACGTTGAACTCCGCGGCCGGCGTGACGTTCCCGTCCCCGGTGGTGCCACCCATCAGCACTATCCGCTCGATATCGTCGACGACGTCCGGATGCTTCCGGAGCGCGACGGCGACGTTCGTGAGCGGCCCGACGGGCCCGATGTGGAGCGCCCCGCTCTCGGCGGCGGTTTCGACGATCGTCTCGACGGCGTGTCGTTCGATCGGTTCCGTTCCCGGCTCGGGGAGATCCGCCCCGTCGAGGCCGCTCTCGCCGTGGACCCAGCCGGCGGTGACCTGGTCGCGAACCAGCGGGGCTCCCATACCGCGGGCGACGGGGACGTCGGTGCGGTCGGCCAGGGTCAGCACGCGGCAGGCGTTTCGAGTCGTCTTTTCGATCGTCTGGTTGCCGGCGACCGTCGTGACGGCCGTGAGGTCGACCCGGTCGGACGCGAGCGCGAGTAAGAGCGCCATCGCGTCGTCGTGGCCCGGGTCGCAGTCGACGAGGAGGTCCTTCATGGCCCCGTTGGAAGCCACGCCGATAAATAGCCGTCCACTCCGGGGGTCCGAGAGCGACGGTCTACGGAACGACTAATACCCTCCCCCGAGTTCGGCGGCTGTGGCTATCCCATCCGTCTCCCTCCCGAACGGCGACGAGCTACCGATGGTCGGGCTCGGCACCGGCGGGCTCGGCACCGAGGCCGTCCGAACCGCCCTCGACATCGGCTACACCCGCCTCGACACGGCCGAAGCCTACGGCAACGAGGCCGAGATCGGCGAGGCGATCGCCGACGAGGACCGCGAGGAGCTCTTTCTCACTTCGAAGGTCCGTCCCGCGAACCTCCACTACGAGTCGGTGATCGAGGCTTGCGAGGCCTCGATCGACCGGCTCGGCACCGACTACCTCGACCTCTATTTGATCCACTGGCCGAACCCCGCCATCTCGCTGCGCGAGACCCTCGACGCGATGGAGACGCTCCACGACGAGGGCAAGGTCCGGAACGTGGGCGTCTCGAACTTCAGCGCCTACCAGCTCAGCAACGCCCTCCACATCGCGGACGTGCCGATCGCCCTCAACCAGGTCGAGTTCCNCTTCAGCGCCTACCAGCTCAGCAACGCCCTCCACATCGCGGACGTGCCGATCGCCCTCAACCAGGTCGAGTTCCACCCCTGGTTCCAGCGACCCGACCTCGTCGAGTACTGCGAGGAAACCGACGTCGTCGTGGAGGCCTCCGCGCCGCTCGCCCGAACGGAGGTGTTCGACGAGGAGCTCGTCGGGGAGCTCGCCGAGACGTACGACAAGACGCCCGCACAGGTCGTCCTCCGGTGGGCGTTCGAACGTGACGTCGCGACCATCCCCGGGTCCGGCTCGGCGGACCACCTCGAAGCCAACCTCGCGGTCTTCGACTGGGAGCTAGAGGAGGCCGACCAGCAGCGTCTCACCGACCTGGATCGGAATCAGGCGGTCTACGAACCGACGCCACCCGACTGGATGGGCGGGATCTTCGACATACCCTCCTGAGGGCGGTCCCCGTCGGTCGAACCCGTGTTCAGGCCATGTTCCGACAGGTCTCCGCACACCGGGGCAGGACCTCGGCGCAGGCCAGACAGTGGTCGTGGTCGTGCTGCTCGCACTCCTCGGCACACGCCTCACAGACCTCCGCGGCCTCGATACAGGTGTCGACGCACGTTTCCATCTCGTCGCTCAGACCGATCTGCTGGACTGCCATCGCACGTCGTTCGAGGGGCCGACGGTTTTCCTGCGTTGTGGGTAACGACCTTCGAACGACGGGCGTCCCCGACCGAACGATCCGGAAACGTGCCACGGCTATTCTTTGGGGAGAACGAGGCTTCACCCTCGATGTCGACGGGTCGAGGCTCGTCACGGGACCGACGGGTTAGGTGAACCCGACGCCTCGGCGACGAGGTGTGGGGAAGTACGGTGTATTCCGATGGATCGTGAACGACGAATGGCGTCGATACGACCGGATAGCGACCGTTCGAAGCCAAAAGGTTCCTATGCTATGGGAACGTATGTTTCGGCATGACCCCAACCTCAAATAGTGTGGTGGCGTCGAAAACTGAGCTCTTCGAACGTATCCTCGATGACGAGTCGGGAGAGGTCTTCGTCGTCGGCATCGACAACGACACGACCGAAGCGCTTCTCGACGTACTCGGAGACCTGGACGACTCGCCGACGGTACGGTTGCTCGCGGCGGAGTCGGTTCTGAAGGGGGTACGCAGCGACTTCGTTCTCGCGAGCACGGCGGCGGAGCTCGTCGAGGCCGACACGCTCGAACTCCGGACGAGCGACGAGCCCGCCGGGACGGGACTGGTCGTCACCGACGACCAGCTCGTCTCCCTGGTCCCGGCGGGCCGGTACACCGCGGGGCTGGCGACCGACGACACGACGTTCGTCGACGAGGCGAACGAACACTGGCAGGGGAGCTGGGAGCGCAGCGACGAGTTCGCCCTCCGGACGCCGGCGCGCTCGCAGGTCGAGGAGTCGCTGACCGAGACGTTCGGCCCGGACGTCGAGACCGACTTCCGGACGATGGTCAACGCGCTCCGGACCGCCCGCGGCAGCGGGAACGACGGGCTCGACGAGGTCGGCGCGAGCCTGCTCGTGGCGGCCAAACACGAGGCGTTGCTCTACGACATCTCGAAGTGGGGCGAGGACGTCGGCGTCGCGAGCAAGGCGACGTTCTCGCGGATGAAGACCACGCTCGAACAGCAGGGCCTGATCACGACCGAGAAGGTCCCGATCGACGTCGGCCGGCCGCGGCTCCGGCTCCTGCTCGCGGACGACCGCTTCGAGGGCGCGAGCGCCGAGGAGATCGCGAGCGCGGCCCACGGCTCGCTCTCGCGAACGCAGACGTAATCCCGGCCGCCCCATTCACCGACCGATTTCTCCCTCCATCCGACGACGGGAACCACGCGACTCGCTTCGGTACGACTTTGAGTGAACGTCCACTCGCATCGGATAGAACGATCACTAATGACACGAGGGAACACGAACGACCGGGACGACGGCGTGTGGCTCTCCCGACGCCGGCTGCTCGGCGCGACCGGCGCGCTCGCGGGGGCGGGCTATCTCGCGAGCGCGGGCGGGCGGGCACAGACCACATCGACCATCGAGCTCGGTGGGGAGATCGCCGGCTGGCAGGGGCGGGCCCCCGAGGCGATCGCCGACGAGACCAATCCGACCCTCCGGCTCGAAGCGGGCCAGGAGTACCGGATCGCGTGGACGAACCTCGACGGCTTCGGCCACAACATCGCGCTGCTCGACGACGACGGCGGCGTCCTCGAACGCACGTCCGTGATGAGCGAGGAGGGCGAGAGCCAGCGCCTCACGTTCACCGCCCGCGAGGCGATGGCCGAGTACGTCTGTGAACCACACGAGGGGTCGATGCGGGGGTCGATAAGCTTCGGAAACGGGACCGCGACCGAGACCACCACCGAGACCGACGGCGAACCCGTGGTCCCCGAGGGACCGACAGTAGCCCTCGACCGGATCGCCGGCGGGTTCGAGGTACCGACGGCTTTCGCCGCCCCGCCGGGCGACGGGCGGCGGTTCGTCGTCGACCTCCCGGGCCAGATCTACGTCCACACCGACGACGGACTGCGCGAGGAGCCGTTCCTCGACGTGGGCGACCGGCTGGCCGAGCTCACGGCCGAGCGGGGGCTGCTCGGCATCGCCTTTCATCCCGACTTCGGGACGAACCGCCGGTTCTTCCTGCGCTACAGCGCGCCGCTCGCCGACGACGCGCCGGACGAGTTCTCCCACACGGAGGTCCTCGCCGAGTTCACCATGGACGAGGACGGCGAACAGGCGGACCCCGACTCCGAACGCGTACTGCTCGCCATCGACGAACCCACGCCGTACCACAACGGCGGCGCGATAACCTTCGGCCCCGACGGCTACCTCTACGCCTCCTACGGCGACGGCGGCAGCCCGAGGGACATGGGACCGGGCCACGCCGAGGACTGGTACGACGCGAATGGGGGCGGCAACGGCCAGGACGTCACCGAGAACCTCCTCGGGAGCGTCCTCCGGCTCGACGTCGACTCCCGTGACGGCGAGAAGGCCTACGGGATCCCCGAGAACAACCCCCTCGTGGGCGAGGAGGGCCTCGACGAGCACTACGCCTGGGGCTTTCGCAACCCCTGGCGGATGGGCTTTTCCGACGGCGAGCTCTACGTCGCCGACGTCGGCCAGAGCCGGTACGAGGAGGTCGACAGGGTGGTGAAGGGCGGCAACTACGGCTGGAACGTCCGCGAGGGCACCCACTGCTTCGGAACCGAAAACGTGAGCGACGTTCCGGAGGAGTGCCCCGATTCGACGCCGCCCGACGTCCGCGGGGGCGAGCCCCTCCGGGACCCGGTCGTCGAGTACCCCCACCAGCGCGACGGCGAGTTCGTCGGCATCTCGGTGGTCGGCGGCTACCTCTACGAGAACGACGCGATTCCCGAACTCCAGGGCAAGTACGTCTTCGGCGATTACAGTCGGAAGGGGAATCCACGCGGGTCGCTGTTCGCCGCGATCCCGACCGAGGACGGCCAGTGGGACTTCTCGGAGCTCCAGGTCGAGGGTGCCGAGGGCGGCGCGGTGGAGGGCTATCTCATCGCCATCGGCCGCGACGAGACCGGCGAGCTCTACGCGCTGACCTCCGCCGGCGACCTCGGCGGGGCGGTCCACCGGATCACGGCCGCCGGGGGCGAGGCCGCATCCGGCACGACGGCGGGAGCACGGAACGCGACGGCCGCGACGGAGTCGGCCACGACGGCGACCGGGTCGGCACCGACGGGTAGTCCGACGGCCGGAACGGCATCGACGACCGCCTCGACGACCGGACCGGGAACGACGGACGCACCCACGGACGGGCGAACGAGCGCCGCGACCGGCACGTCCCGAACGGCCACCGGTGGGGGAACGGGCACGGGGGCCACCGCGTCGAGCCCTCGAACGGATGCTTCCGGGGGAGACGCGAACGGAAGCGGCGGGAACGCGACCGGCGACACGACCGCGACCGACGGCCCCGGCTTCGGTGTCCTCGCCGCGCTCGCCGGAGTCGCGGGACTCGCCGCGCGGCGACTCGGTCGGGATTAGCGCTTGGCCGTCACTCGGCGGGAGCCATCCCGTCGAGCAGCGCCGCCGGTTCGACGGAGCCGTACTCGACGACCGCGGTGAACTGCTCGTCGGCCATCCCGAAGCGCTCGTCGGCGGCGAACCGGGTCTCGACGAATCGGCGGGCGACGAGCGCCTTCCGACCGTCCTGCTCGGCATCGATCCCCCACTGCGCTTCGTCGAGCAACAGTGCCCCCGTCACCACGTCGAAGACGAGGTCCGCGAGCCGCTTTGCGTGGTACTGGGCGAACGCCTCGTCCTCGGTCGCGAGCGTTCCCAGCGCGTCCTGCAGTTCCCCGTACCTCGATTCGACCGTCTCGACCGCCGACTCCAGCGCCGGGTGGTCGACGGCGTCGAGTTTTTCCTCGACGTAGGGCAGGAGCGCCTCGTGGGCGTTCTCGCGGTTCAGCGCGCGGAGGACGTCAAGCCCGAGGACGTTCGAGGGCCCCTCCCAGATCGGGAGGACCTGTGCGTCGCGCAGGAGCCGTTCGGTGGTGTGCTCGCGAACGTAGCCGTTCCCGCCGAGGACCTCCATGGCGTAGGACGTGGTCTCGACCGCCATCCGGGCGGTCCTGTACTTCGCGACCGGGACGAACAGCCGCAGGAGCTTGTAGGCCGCCGAGTCGTCGCCCGCGCGCTCGCGTTCGTCGAGCAGCCGGACCGCCTCGAACGAGAACGCGGCGGCCGCCTCGTAGTCGACGGCCATCCCCACGAGGTCGCGGCGCATCAGCGGGTACTCGTCGATCGGGTTGCCGAACGCTTCGCGCCGTGCCGCACGGACCTTCGCCTCCAGCAGCGCCCGCCCCATCACGCCGACCGCGCCCATCGCGTTCGTGAGGCGCTCGTAGTTCATCATCTCGGAGATGTATTTGAACCCGCGCCCCGCCTCGCTGACGAGGAAGGCTTCGGCCCCTTGGAACTCGATCTCGCCGGTCGGCACGGAGACCGTGCCCAGTTTGTCCTTGAGCCGCCGGAAGTGCGAGTCGTTGACCTCGCCGCCGGGTTTGGTGCGCGGCACCAGAAAGAGCGAGAGCCCCGCGACCCCGTCGGGCGCGTCGGGCGTTCGTGCGAGCGCGCCCTCGGCGTCGATGTTCGAACAGAACCACTTCTCGCCGTGGAGCTCGTAGACGCCTTCCTCGTCGGTCGGCTCGGCGCGTACCTCGTTCGCGCCGACGTCGGAGCCGCCCTGTTCCTCGGTGAGGAACATCGCGCCCTCGATGTGGTCGTCGAGGGTCGCGGCCGTCAGCCCGGCGAAGTACTCGTCGAGTCGGCCGTCGTCGAATCGATCGAGCACGATGGCGACGCCCGTCGTCATCGAGACGGGACAGCAAAAGCCGATGTCGACGTACGAGAGCAACGCCTGCATCGCCAGCGGGTGGCACAGTCCAACGGGCGAGTCCCGACCGGGTGGCGCGTGGAACGCGTCGTGTGTCATCCGGAACTCCTCGTAGGCGATCCGCTCCTGGTCGCGGAGCGAGGGGTGGTACTCGACCTCGTTCAGCCGGTCGCCGTACTTGTCGAACGACCGGAGTTCGTGACCCGCCCCGTCGATCCGGTCGGCGGTGTCGGCCATCTCGTGCCCCAGGCGCTCACCGAACGCCGAGAGGAGCGCCTCGGCCCACTCGAACTCGTCGTCCGGGTAGACCCGCCGCGCCTCGAACCGGAGGGTGCGGTCGAGTTCCCAGTAGTTGCACTCCCGTCCCTCGTCGAGACGGGCGTAGTCGATCGGGTCCGACGTCATCCACGATAGTCGGTGATCGTGCGTGATAAACGTCGCCCTCCACCCCCGGCGGTCGAAACCCGTTCGTGGACCGCTCTCTTGCCACCCGGCGGCATTTCGTCCTCTTTTTTCGAAACGAAGGAAAGCAGTTTTATCCGGGCATTGAGACTCGTCGGTGTGGCCTTCACACACCGTCGTGCCGGGGTGCTGGTCTGGGTCGGCGTGCTCCTGGTCGCGGCTGTGGGCGTTCCGGTCGCGGGTGCCGTTCCGTCGGTATCGTCGGGGGACGCGAACGGGATAGTTCCCCAGCGCGGTGGCACGTCGCCGGCGAACAACACGAGCATCCAGCAGGAGGACCCCGAAGCGGTGGATGCCTCGGGCAACGTCTCGGAGCTCCAGAACTGGTTCTCGGGCCGACTGACCCGGACCGTCGTCAACTGTTCGGAGGGGCTCACCGTCGGCGAGTACGACGCCTGCAATCGGTCGGACGGGGACTATCCGGAGTGGCTGGACGGCTACGTCAACGTCACCCGCGAGAGCGACTCGGGGAACAACCGGACGGAAGCGTTCGAGCGTACCAGGGAAAACCAGACCGAGTACGCCTCGAAGGTTCGGCGGTTCCGGAACACCGTCGAGGCGTACAACGACGCCCGGAACGAAAGCGATACCCAGCGGGCGCGTCGGCTGGCCCGCCGGGCACAGACCCTGGCGACGGGCGTCAACCGGACGAGCGGCAACCTGACGCGGAACTACGGGGCTATCGCCAACGGGACGGGACGCGACCTCACCCCGGCGACGCGGACGACGCGGACCGTGAGCCACAACGTCACCACGACCGCCGCATCGCTCTCGATCGAGCAGTTCCGCAACACGACGATCACCGCACGGGGGGCGGACCGCGTGATATCATTCAGCGACCCGCTTCGCGTGACCGGCCGCGTCGCCGCCGTGAACGGCACCGGACTCGCGGACCGAACCGTCGGGGTTCGGGTCGACGGGCGGCTCCGCGGGACCACGACGACGAACGCGACGGGCGCGTATCGGCTCACGTACCGCCCGACACGGGCCCCGCTCGATACCGACCGCGCGACGCTCCAGTATCTGCCGCGGAACCGTTCGGTCTACAGCGGCAACGAGACCACGGTGCCCATCGATATCCGGCAGGTCGAGCCGACGCTGCGGGCGACCGGCGGTTCGAACGCGGTGAGCTACGACGGGCTCGTGACGGTCGACGGGAGTCTCGCCGTCGGCGGCATCGGTGCGGCGGGGATGCCGGTCGCGGTTTCGGTCGACGGCGAGGAACTCCGGTTCGAGGACGGGACCCGCGCCCGAACGGCGTCGAACGGCGGGTTCCGGCTCTCGGCCCGGCTGCCGAAGGGGGTGAACGACGGACGGCGAAGCGTTCGGGTGTCGCTGCCGCTCGACGACCGGGCGCTCGCCCGCGACAACGTCTCGATACCGATCACGGTTCGGTCGACGCCGACGGCGCTCTCGGTCGACGCCACACAGACCTCCGTCAACGGGTCGAACGTGAGCGGGCCGGTGGTTCGCGTTACGGGCCGTCTCACGACGGACGGTGGCCAGGCCGTCCGTAACGAGTCCGTGGCGCTCGCGGTCAACGACACCACGACGACGACGGTGACGACCGACGGGAACGGGAGCTACGACGCGAACGTCTCGGTTCCGGAGTCGGCGTTCGCCGGGAGCACGGGCACGGTCCCGGTCACGGTCGGCGCGCGCTACGCCGGTGTCGACACCAGCCTCGAGGCCTCGATTGTACGGACGACGCTCCGGATCGACGTCCCCGCCCAGCCCACGCCGACGGTCCTCGCGGAGTTCCTGGCGTTCCTCGCCGAGCACCCGTGGTACGTCGGCGTTCCGGTGGTCGTCCTCGTGCTGGGGCTCGGTTACGCCGTCGCCCGAATGTGGGGCGGCTCCGGGTCCGAAGAGGAGGCGACGACTACCGGCCCTGCCGCGGAGGACGGCTCGTCCACGGGCGAGACCGCGGCGGACTGGGGTTCGCTGTTGGACGCCGCGAACCACCAGCTGTTCACTGGGGACCGGGCGGGTGCGGTCGCCACCGCCTACGCGGCCACCCGGCGGAAGCTCCGGGACGACCTCGGGCTCGGCGGGTCGTACACCCACTGGGAGTTCCTCGACGCCGCCCGGAACGCGGTCGACGACCGTCGGGGTGCCGCCCTCGGTCGCCTCACCGAACTCTACGAGCGCGCGGCGTTCTCGCCCTACGACCTCCCGGAGGGGACGGCGAGCACCGCGCTCGACGACGCCGAGGCGGTCACCGGGGACGGATCGGACGAGCACACCGGGGAGTGAGCACCTCGCCACGGCTCGGCGCACGACCCTCTTTACGACGATGCGCGTCACATCGGTCGCCGGACCCGTCGAACCGCCCGGATCCGTTCGGACGACCAGTACCTTGAACTATCGGGCTGTCGAGGTAGGCGCATGCGACTCACGCGCCGTGGCTGGGGGTTCGTCGGTGCGGGCGGGGTCCTCGTCGGACTCGCCGTCGCCTTCGCCGACCCGCGCCTGCTGGTCGGCGCGGCCGCGCTCGGCGCGTGGCTGGCGGTCGAGCAGTACCGGTTCGTCCGGGCGGCGAGGCGGACCGCCGATACGATCGTCGTCGAGCAGGTGCTCGCCCAGGAGCGCGTCGTCGCCGAGCGCGAGACGTCGGTCACGCTCGCCGTGCGGCTGCCCGAGCCGTCGTCGCTCGACGTCACCGTCGAGCTCGCGCCGCCGGTGAGTGCGACCGGCACGAACCGCGAGGGCCGCCGCGTCCGGCTCGAACCGGGCGAGACGACCGCGAGCACGGCGGTCTTCCTCGAATGGGCGGTCGCCGGGACCTACGAGTTCGCCACCCCGACGATCGAGATACGCGGTCCGGCCGGGTGCTTCACCGAGCGCTTCACGCGTGGGTCCACGCCGACGATGGTGGTCGAACCGCGCGGTCCGCACGACATCCACGTCGGCCAGGGTGGCGACCCGCTGATGGCCGCCTACGGCGAGCGCGAGAGCGGCCGCCGCGACGCCGGGCTCGACCCCGGCGAGCTCCGGGAGTACGTCACCGGCGACGCCGCGGGCCGGATCGACTGGAAGGCGACCGCCCGGATGGGCGAGCCCTACGTCCGCGAGTACGAGATCGAGACCGACATCGTCACCGCGATGCTCGTCGACCACCGCGCGACGATGGCCGATGGGCCGACGAACGAGTCGAAGCTCGATTACGCGATCCAGGTCGCGTTGCTGTTCGTCGACAGCGTCCGTTCGTTCGGCGACCCGCTCGGCTACTACGCGGTCGGCGACGAGGGGCTCACCGACCGGCGCAACCCCGCGGTCGGACAGTACTCGCTCATCGAGGGGCGACTGCGCGACCTCACGACGACCGACCCCGTCGCCACGACCGCCGACGACTCCGGGAGCCACAGTCCGGCGACGTCGCGGCGCGCCGCCGTCCGCCTCTCCGGCGACGACGCGTTCGGGCGCACGCTTCGGCCGTACTTCGAGACGGGCGACACCTACGCCGAACGCATCAGGGGCGACCCGCTGTTCGAGACCGCCCGCGCCCACCTCGCCCGGCTGAGCGGCACCGTCTGGACCGTGATCTTCACCGACGACGCCAACCGGGCCGAACTCCGCGAGACGGTCAGGCTGGCCCGCCGCGGCGACGGTCGCGTGCTCGTCTTCCTCACCCCGTCGGCGCTGTTCGAGCCGGGTGGCCTCACCGACCTCGAAGCCAGTTACGAGCGCTACCGCGAGTTCGAGTCCTTCCGGGTCGAACTCGCGCGGCTGCAGCGGGTCTCGGCGTTCGAGGTCGGCCCGCGCGACCGGATCGACGCCATCCTGTCGAGCGCACGCCGGCGGGCGACGTCACGGAACGCATAGGAAAAGCGGTTCTGTCGAAATACTATTATTTCTACGACATTTGCTGGAACACCCGTTCGGTAGCTGTTCGAGTGTCACATCCGCGAGCAAAGCGAGCGATTGGGAGACGAGGACTCAGAAGGTTGAATCGCGGTATCATCCCTCGGTCGTCAGTCCACGTGCGAGCGTGGAGATCAGCACGTCCTGCATCCGGTCATAGTATCCGTGCTCGAGCCCCGCTATTTGTCCCTCGTATCGTTCGAGTTCGTCCTGATGGAGCGCCAAGAGTGCGACTGAGGAACCCATGAGCCCCAGCACTGTGGTTGGTTCCATCTCCGCGAGCGGGCCATCGCTCCGACGTTGGATATCTTCGATAATGGGAATGGATTGCGCCATCTCCGCCTCTACGAGCTCATCATATCGCTCCTTAGAGCCACTTCCGACGATTTCCTGGTAGTTGCCCTGAACGACTGTCTGCTGGATAAGCGGATTTCCTTCGACGAACTCGGCGTAACACCGGAACAATCGTTCCAGTGCTTCCTGTGGGTCGTCTACCCCTGCGAGCTCTGCACGCACGTTCTGTAGATACTCCTCGAGTTCGCGCCGGAGAATTTCGATGTAGAGGTCCGATTTCGCGTCGAAAAACTGGTAGAACGTCGGTTTCGCGATTCCAACGGGGTCTGTAACGTCCTTCACGGTCGTTTTCTTCGGCCCGTACGTGAGCAAGCGCTCGCGCCCGCTCTCGATGAGTTGTTCCCTGATTCGCTCCCGCTCCTCGTCGCTAAAGCCGGGCATATCGGTTGTTCATCTTAGAATCCTATAACCAGATTGGTTATCAGTTATGACTCTATAACCGAAAAACGTATCTGGTTATAGAGTAAGCAAGCAGCTATGAGCACGGTAGAAAGAGGCCGTCTTCCCCCCGAACTGGACGTAGACGAATGATTGCGCACGACCCGGGCCAGCTATGAACTCGCCCGTCGACACCGAGGCGGACACATCGACCGACCGGTCACACCTGCGGACCGTGGCCGTCGCCATCGGCTTGCTGCTGGCCGGCATGGCCGTCAACAACGGTGTCGGCTTGTTCGCCGTCCTCGTGTTCGGTGTCGAGTCGGTCACAACCGGCGGGACGGGCTTTCTGGTCGGGGCCGTCTTCGGCCAGGGACTGGTGTTCGTCGTCGCGCTCGCGTACGTCCGCTGGCGCTCGCTCCGCATCCCATTCACTCTTCCCTCATGGAAGCAATCACTCCTCGTCGGCGTCGGCGTGGTCGTCTCCGTCGTCGCCGCCAGCGTGCTGAATTTGCTCCGTCAGAGCCTCAGCCCACCAAACACGATCAGCGGCCTTGGCGAAGTCTTCGCGGCCGACCCAACGCTCATGCTCGTCGTTGGCGTGCTGTCCGTGGTGCTGTTCGCGCCCGCCGAGGAACTGCTCTTTCGTGGAGCGATCCAGGGCCGCCTCCGGGAGGCATTCGGGTCTCGATGGGCCGTCGTCGGCGCGAGCACGCTGTTTGGTGCTTGGCACCTCCTCAATTTCGCTGGGTCGCTGCTCGGCACGATACTCGCCGCCGCCGTCCTCGGCGTCGTGTCCCTTCTCTGGGGATACGCGTACGAACGAACCGACAACCTCGCAGTCCCTATCCTCATTCACGGCCTCTACAACCTCACATTCCTGCTCGTCTCGTACGCGATCCTCTGATACGGAGCTTAGCGACCCGAGAGTCCGAGCGTGAGTCTTCCATTCCAGATATCGTGACTTTCGGAGGCTACATCCGGTCACACCATCGAAGGAAATCACGAATTTCCAACTACTTCAACGGCGATGAAGATTCGAAAGTACGGCGGCGACGAACCTACTCGGGGGCGGGCCCGGCGTCGAGGTCGCGGCGGTCGTGGATCGGCCCCGCACGCACCGAGAGGTGTCCCGAGGACCGACCGTTGGCGACCGCGAGCACCTCGCCGACGATGCTGTAGGCGACCTCGTAGGGCGAGTCGCCGCCGAGGTCGAGGCCGATCGGCGTGTGGACCCGCTCGACGTCCTCGCCCGTCATCGAGACCTCGTCGTCGAACTCCTCGCGGAGCTCCTCGAAGCGCTCGCGTGGCCCCATCAATCCGACGTAGGGAACCCGGGTGTCGAGGAGGGTTTCGAGCGCGAGGCCGTCGTCGACGAAGTTGTGGGTCATCACCACGACGTAGGTCTCGTCGTCGAACGAGAGGTCATTCCCGAGGTCGGCCGGCGAACTCGACAGGACGGCGTCGGCCCCGGGGAACCGATCCCGGCTCGCGCGCGCCCCGCGGAAGCTCACGACGCTGACCCGGAAGTCGACGCGCTTGGCGAGATCGACGACCGGGACGACGTCCGGACCCGACCCCAGCACTACGAGATGTGGCGGGACGTCGATCCCGTCGACGAACACCTCGACCGGTCCGTCGTCCGTTTCGACCTCGACGACGTCCGCCCCGCCGTCGCCGAGGAGTTCGGCGGCCGGTTCGGCGAGTGCCTCCCGAACCCGGTCGTCGAGTTCGCCCGTGAAGCCCCCGTCGGGACGGTACCACGCCCGCTCGCCGATCGTTCCCGCACCGCCGACGACCGTGGCGACGGCGACCGGCTCGTGGGCCGCGACCGCCTCGACGACCGGACGGTAGCGCTCGTCGACGGGTTCGAGCAGCACCGTGATGACCCCGTTACAACCCATGCCGTGCCCCCAGAGCGCGTCGTCGCCGCCGGTGAGGTCGTAGGTCTCGATACGTGGCTCGCCCGACTCGCGGACCGCCGCGCCGACCCGCGCCACCTCGTCTTCGAGACAGCCCGCGGTGATCGAGCCGGCCGTGTCGTCGGGCCGGATCAGCATCTTCGCGCCCGGCCGTCGGTAGGCGCTCCCCTCGACATCGATCACCGTCGCGAGCACGTCGTTGCGGCCGTCGTCGAGCGCGTCGCCGACGCGGGACAGTACTTCGGTTGCCGAGAGGCTCCAGTCGGTCGTGCTCATGATGTGTTCCTCCGTTCGTCGGTTGCCTCGACCCGCCGTGGGTCGTACTCGTAGCCGATCCGGCCGTGGCGACCCTGCCGGTCGAGCTGGCGCGCCAGCTCCGCGAGGTCGTCGGGGCCGGCGAACGCGAACAGCCCGTCGAGGTAGGGCAGCGCGGCGGCCATCCCGCGCGCCGTCGGTTCGAACTCCGGCGAGGCCGCGAGCGGGTTCAACCAGAACACCGCCCGTGCCCGCCGCGACAGCCACGCCGCCTCGCGTTCGAGGGTTTCGACGTCGCCCATCTCCAGGCCGTCGCTGACCACGAAGACGACGGAGTCGCGCGAGACGGCGTCCGATGCACGTTCGTGGAGCCGGGCGAACGAGCCGCCGATCCGGGTGCCGCCGCCCCACTCGGTCTCGGCCCGCGAGAGCGCGTCGAGCGCGCGTTCGTCGGGCGCGTCGAACGCCGACGTGACCTCGCGGAGGTCGTCGTCGAAGAAGAACACCCGTGCCTCGCGCCACGCCTCGTGGGCGTGGCGAAGGAATTCGAGCAGGAACGAGCGGTCCACCACGTCGAGCACCGACCGGCTGACGTCGACCAGCAGACAGGCACGAAGCTCGCTTCGCGTGCGTCGTCGTCGCGGTAGCTCGGCCACCGTGCCGCCGGTGGCGACACTGGCCCGGAGCGCGCGCCGGACGTCGGGGCGCTCGTCGCCGCCCGCCCGCCACCGCCGGCCCGACAGCGTCGCGAGGCTTTTGGTGAGCGCGTCGAACGCCGTCCCGAACTCGTGGTCGGCGCGGGCTGCCGACACCGCCGTCCGCCGCCCGTTCGGGCTGTACCGCGCGGTCGTCGCGCCGTCGCCGTCGGCGGCCGCGGTCTCGCGACCGACGACCGCCCCGACGTGGCGCTCGGCGAGCGTTTCGTCGCGTTCGTCCTCGTCCCCTTCCCCGCCCTCCCCGGACTCGCTGGCGGCGGGTTCGGCCCCGAACGATGCGAGCCCGCCGTCGGGCCCGTCGTCGGTCCACCCTGCGGCGTCCGCGGCGTCGGGACCCGCACCGAGCCGCCGCCAGAACGCCTCGAACAGCCGTTCGAACGTCGGACGGTCCCTCGCGTCGGCGACGAGGCTCGCCCGGAGCGCGACCCGGACGCGGTCGGGGTCGTCGAGCCCCACGTCGGCGAGCCCCCGTCCAGCCGTGACGCCCGCGTTCGCCGGCACCTCCACGCCCGCCCGCCGGAGCGCCCGGACGAACCGCACGAGTTCGTCGCGAACGTGGTCGCTGGCGGCGGCGAGCGGGGCTCCGTTCCCGTCGGATCCATCGAACCCGTTCCGACCGGGGCTCACGCGTCGACCTCCGTCGCGGCGGCGAGCAACGACCCGAGCAGGTCGTCGTCGACGCGTTCGACGTCCTCGACCTCCTTTAAGAGACAGCCGAGCGTGGTCCGAACGGTCTCGGGGTCGAGGGGCTCGTCCGACCCGTCGCGGAGCACGGCCACCGCACGCGCCCAGTCGATGGTCTCGGCCGCGCCCGGCGGTTTCAACAGGGGTTCCTCGCGGAGCCGCCCGACCGCCGCACAGAGCTCGGCGGCCACCGCGGTGTCGAGCTCCGGCACCCGCCGTTCGAGGATCGCGCGTTCCTTCTCGAACGACGGCGGCTCGACGTGGAGGAAGAGACATCGGCGCTTCAGCGCGTCCGAGAGGCCGCGCGTCCGGTTCGAGGTGATGACCACCGCCGGCGGGGTCGACGCCCGGACCGTCCCGAGTTCGGGTATCGTGACCTGGAACTCGGAGAGGACTTCGAGCAACAGCGCCTCGAACTCCTCGTCGGCGCGGTCGACCTCGTCGATCAACAGTACCGGCGGACGGTCGCCGTCGGCCCGGAGCGCCCGGAGCAGCGGGCGTTCAAGCAGGTACTCCTCGGTGAAGACCGACGGGTCCGCTCCACCGGCCGACCCGGGACCGTCGACGCCCTCGCCGGGCCCACCACCGGTGTCGGCGGTCTGAACCGACAGGAGCTGTTTCGTGTAGTTCCACTCGTAGAGCGCGCTCTCGGCGGTCAGTCCCTCGTAACACTGGAGTCGGACGAGGTCGGTGTCGAAGCCGTTGGCGAGCACCTTCGCGAGTTCGGTCTTTCCCGCCCCCGGCTCGCCCTCGACGAGCAGCGGCTTGCCGAGCCGAAGCGACAGCGCCGTCGTCGTCACGATCTCGTCGTCGGCGACGTATCCCGTGGCGTCGAACGCGGCCCTGACTTCAGCCTCGGTCGTCTCGGTGAACCCCGTCGGCCGTTCGCTCATAGTGAACCTTCGTCGTCGAGGAATGTAGCTCCCTCGCTCGCCCGGTCCGCGGTGAACCGGGGTCCCACCGAGTCAGTCGGCCGCCGTCCGGTCGGCGGCGTCGTGGACGCCGGTCAGCGCGCGCTTGGTGTAGACTTCGAGGAGCTGGGCGCGGAACTCGTTCGAGGCCTGGAGGTCCGACATCATCAGGTCCACGTCGAGGTCGTCGCCCGCGTGGTCGGCGGCGGCCTCGATGGTGTCGGCGTCGAACGTGCCGTCGACGAGCGCCTCCTCGACGGGTTCGAGGCGGACCCCGTGGTCCATCACGCCGTTGGCGGCGACGCGAGCGGACTCGATCGTGTCGCCGTCGATGTCGAGCAGCGCGGCCACGCCGACCATCGCGTAGCCCGAGGACGGACTCGCCTTCTTCGCGTACGCGCCGACCGCGCCGTCGGCCACCGGGATCTCCACGCGCGTGAGGAGCTCGTCGGGCCCGACGTCGGTGGCGAACATCCCGAAGAAGAACTCGTCGGCCGGCACCTTCCGCTCGCCGTCCGGTCCCTCGACCACGAGGGTGGCGTTCGAGGCGAGCGCCGCCCCGGGGAGGTCCGCCGCGGGGTCGCCGTGCGCGAGGTTGCCGCCGATGGTCCCGCGATTTCTGACCTGCACGTCGCCGACCCACGCCACCGCCTCTTCGAGCGCGGGGGCGTGCTCGGCTACCTCCTCGGATTCGAGGATCGCGCCGTAGGTGGTCATCCCGCCGATCGAGAGCGTGTCGCCGTCGACCGTGACGCCCGTCATCCCCTCGATGCCGCTGATGTCGATCAGGACATCGGGGCTCGACAGCCCCGTCTTCATCGCCGGCAGCAGGCTGTGACCGCCCGCGAGGAGTTCGGTCTCCTCGTCGGCGTGCTCGTCGAGCAGCTCGATCGCCTCGGCGACGCTCTCGGCCTCGTAGTAATCGAACTCGTCGGGGAACATCAGTTCTCACCTCCGTCGCTGGCCGCATCCTCGTGCGCCTCGTCGGTCGTCCCGCCGTCCGCGACGGCGCTCTCGTTCACCGCCTGCCAGACCGACTCGTTCGTGAGCGGCATGTCGATGTGGTCGACGCCGAACGGTTCGAGCGCGTCCACGACCGCGTTCACCACGGCCTGCGGGGCCGCGATGGTGCCCGCCTCGCCGACGCCCTTCACGCCGAGCGGGTTGTGCGGCGACGGCGTCTCCGTGCTGTCGGTCTCCATGTGGGGGATGTGCTCGGCCTTCGGCACCGTGTAGTCCTGCATCGACCCCGTCACGAGGCTGCCGTTGTCGTCGTACTCGGCGACCTCGTAGAGCGCCTGACCCACGCCCTGGGCGATGCCGCCGTGGACCTGGCCCTCGACGATCTTGGGGTTGATCTGGGGGCCGACGTCGTCGACGGCGACGTAGTTCTCGAACTCGATTTCGCCCGATTCGGGGTCGACCTCGACCACGGCGGCGTGGGTGCCGAACGGGAAGACGAAGTTCTCCGGGTCGTAGAAGGCGGTCTCCTCGAGCCCCGGCTCCATCCCCTCGGGGAGGTCCTGGGCGAGGTAGGCCTGCTGGGTGACCTCCTGGATGGTCATCGAGCGCTCGGGTGCGCCCGAGACGCTGAACTCGCCGCCCTCGAAGTCGATGTCGGCCTCGTCGGCCTCCAGCTGGTGGGCGGCGATCTTGCGTGCCTTCTCGACGACCTTCCCCGCGCTCGTCGAGAGCGCGCTCCCGCCGACCGCCGCCGACCGCGAGCCGTAGGTCCCCCGACCTTCGGGCACCTCGTCGGTGTCGCTTTCGACGATCTCGACGTCGTCGTAAGGAACCCCGAGCTCGTCGGCTACGATCTGGGCGTAGGTCGTCTTGTGGCCCTGGCCGTGCCCGGAGGTGCCACAGAACGCCGTGACCTTCCCGCCGGGATGCATCCGGACCAGACCGTTCTCCCAGAGGCCCGCCTGTGCGCCGAGCGAACCCGCGATCTTCGATGGGGCGAGCCCGCAGGCCTCGATGTAGCTCGAGAAGCCGACGCCGATGTACCGGCCCTCGTCGCGGAGCTCTTCCTGGCGTTCGCGGAGGTCGTCGTAATCGAGCATTTCGAGCGCCCGGTCGAGCGCGGGTTCGTAGTCACCGCTGTCGTAGGTGACGGCCACCGGCGTCTCGTAGGGGAACTCGTCGGGGCCGATGAAGTTGTGCCGCCGGAACTCGGCGGGGTCCATGTCGACCTCGCGCGCCCCGAGGTCGATCAGCCGCTCGACCACGTAGAGCGCCTCCGGCCGGCCCGCGCCGCGATAGAGGTCCACGGGAACCGTGTTCGTGAACGAACCGACCACGTTGCAGTAGATCGAGGGGATCTCGTACTGACCCGAGAGCAGCGGTGCGTACAACACCGTGGGGATCGCCGCGGCGAAGATCGAGAGGTACGCGCCGATGTTGGCGATCGTGTTCACCCGTACCGCCTGGATGGTGCCGTCCTCGTCCATCGCGATCTCGGCGGTCGTCTGGTGGGCGCGCGCCTGCGCGTCGGTCTGGTAGGTCTCCGAACGCGTGGCGGTCCACTTCACCGGTCGTCCGAGCTGCATCGAACACCACGACGCGAGCGCCTCGTCCGGGTAGAGCGGCGACTTGCTCCCGAACCCGCCGCCGACCTCGGGCGCGCGGACGTGGATCTTGTGCTCCGGCACGTCGAGGACGCTCGGGAGCAACAGCCGATGGAGGTGGGGGTTCTGGGTGGTGAGGTCGAGTTCGAGGTCGCCCGAGCTGGGTTTGTACTCCGCGAGCGCGGCCCGCGGCTCCATCGCGTTCGGGATGACTCGCTGGTTCTCGAGGTCGACCTCGGCGGTGTGGGCCGCGCTCTCGAAGGCGTCGTTCGTGGCGCTCTCGTCCCCGAGTTCGAAGTCGAAGGCGACGTTGTCGTCGAGCTCCTCGTGGACCCGCGGCGCGTCGTCGTCGAGCGCGTCGCTCTGGTCGACGGTCGCGTCCTGTCGGTCGTAGTCAACGTCGACGAGGTCGACGCCGTCCTTCGCGGTGTAGCGGTCCTCCGCGACCACGACGGCGACCGCCTCGCCGACGTGTCGCACCCGGTCGGTCGCGAGCATCGGCCGGTCCGGGTTCTTCAGGCTCGGGAGCTGCCAGCCGGTCGGGATCATCCCCGGCACGTCGACGTCCTCGCCGGTGTAGACGGCCAACACGCCGTCGAGCTCCTCGGCCGCGCTCGTGTCGACGCCCTCGATCGTCGCGTGGCCGTACTGGCTCCGCACCACCGCCATGTGGGTCATGTTCGGCCGCTGGATGTCGTCTGTGTACTCGGCCTCGCCGGTTATCAGCGCGGGGTCCTCGCGGCGCTCGACCGCCGACCCGAGCACGGCCTCGGCGTCGATGTCCTTCGATTCGATGGTATCGATACCCATCTCACTCACCCTCCACGGTCTCGCTACCGCCGTCGGCCGCGACCTCCTGGTCCATGTGGTCGGCGGCGTACTCGACCGCGTTGACGATGTTCTGATAGCCGGTACACCGACAGAGGTTGCCCTCGATCGCCTCCCGGATCTCCTCCTCGCTCGGGTCCGGATTTCGCGCGAGGAGGTCGTTCGCCGCGAGCATCATCCCGGGCGTACAGAACCCACACTGGAGGCCGTGTTCCTTCTGGAAGCCCTCCTGGATCGGGGCGTAGGTGCCGTCCTCGGCGAGCCCTTCGACGGTCGTGACCTTGCGGCCGTCGGCCTGGACCGCGAGCAGGGTGCAGGACTTCACCGCCTCGCCGTCGAGGTGGATCGTACAGGCTCCGCAGGTCGAGCTCTCGCAGCCGACGTTCGTGCCCGTATAGCCGAGTTCGTCGCGTAGCGCGTGGACCAGCAACGTTCGCGAGTCCACGCTGAGTTCGTGTGCCGTGCCGTTGACGCTGAGTTCGATGTCGTGTTCTGCCATTGTTAGTTGCTCCGAGACCGCCCGAGAATCCGGTCGACGATGCCGCCGTCGTTCGATTCCTCCGTCTCCGCCGTTCCGTCACCCTCCGCGTCCATCGCCTCGCTGTCGGCGATCTCGCGGTCGCGGATCTCGCTCTGGACCGAGGAGAAAAAGCGCTTGACGACCTGGTTCGCGGCGGGGTTGATGACGCGCTGGCCCATCGACGCGATCCGGCCGAACACCTCGGCCTCGGCGCGCCAGTCGACCTCGACACCGTCGTCGGTTTCGTCGAGGTCCATCCAGGCGTTCATCTCGAACGAGCTATCGCCCGCCGAGCCCTCGCCCGAGGCCTTCATCTCGGGCTGCTCGCGGTGGTCGATGGTCACCACCGTCTCGAAGGTGGGGTTCACCGGACCGATGCTGATGCCGATCACCGTGGCGTAGGTCTGGCCCTCCTCGAACGCGCGGTTCGCGATCACCTCCGGGTCAGAGGTCGGGTCGACGTCCCTGTCGCCGTGCTCCTCGCGGAGCGCGTCGAAGTCGACGTCCTCGTCCTCGACCGGTACGAGGAACTGACAGCCCGGAAGCGCGTTCTCGATCATCACCGGGTCCGAGAGCGCGAGCCAGACCTCGTCGACCGTGGTGTCCTCCAGTTCGAACGTCCCATTGAATTCCATGTCGGGTATCCTCGGCAGGCACGCGCTGCCTTCGTGCTACTGCGGCCTTCGAAGACAAAAAGATTAGTGTCGATCCTGATAGTTTAGGCGCGCCTTATTCTCACGACCGACGGACGGCGGAGTCGTCCCCGGGGGTCGAACACCGAGTCCGGTCCGACGAGTAGGGAGACGCCGACAGCGTATTCCGGTCGTTCGCCGTAGGCATGCCATGCCCGGAGCCGAGACGGTGACGCGCTCGACGGCGGTCGACCGACTCCTCGAACACCGAGCCGGGTTCCTCGGGGCGCTCTCGTCCGAACCCGTTGGGCCCGCCGAGAGTGCCGGCCGAACGCTCGCCGAGGATCTGCGCTCGCCCCGCGACGTGCCGCCGACGGACTACGCCACGATGGACGGCTACGCCGTCGCGACCGACGACGACGGCGCTCGAACGGTCGTGGGGAGCGTCGCCCCCGAGGACAGTCCCCCACGTATCGACCCCGGCGAGGCCGTCGAGGTCGCGACGGGCGCGCCGCTCCCCGAGCGGGCCGACGCCGTCGTGCCGCGCGAAAATGCGACCGTCACGGACGACCAACTCGCGGACCCCCGGCTCGCGAGCGGCACCAACGTCATCCGTCGTGGGACCACCACGTCGGCGGACGAGCGGCTGTTCGCGGCCGGCGACCGGCTCGCCCCCCGACACGCGGCGCTGCTGGCCGACGTCGGGATCGAGTCGGTTCGGGTTCGCCGTCGGCCCTCGGTCGCCATCGTCGCCACCGGCACCGAGATCCACGAGGGTCGCCAGCCGGACCGGGACTCGGACTTCCTCGCCGGTCTCGTCCGCCGGTGGGGCGGCGAGCCGTCGGCCCCGAAGACCGTTCCGGACGACCTCGAAGCCGTCGAGAGTGCTATCACTGACGCGGCGGCCAGCTACGACGCCGTCCTCACCACCGGCGGGACGAGCGTCGGGGCCGCCGACCACGTCTCGGGCGTTCTCGCCGACCACGACCTGCTCTTTCCGGGGGTGGCGCTCCGTCCCGGCCGACCCGTGACCGCGGCGCTGGTGAACGACACCCCAGTGATCGGATTGCCGGGCAAGCCCATCGCGGCCCACACCGCCGCGGTGCTCGTCGTCCGAGCGCTGTTCGTCGGCAGGGCGGCGATTCCGACGACGACGGTCGAGCTCGCCCGCCGCGTCGCGGTCCCCGACGACGGGATCGAGTACGCCGTTCCGGTGGTCGTCGAAGCCGGAAACGAGGGGCGGGAAGCGATGCCGCTCGGGCACGTCGATTCGTCGCTGCCGCTCTACGAGGAGCGGTTCGCGCCGGGGCTCGTCGCCGCGAGCACGCGCGCCACGCTCGCCGACGGCTTCGTGCTCACCGACGCGTCGCTCGAATCCGGCGAAACTACCGAGGTCGTCCCGTATCCGGTGGTCGAATGAGTGGCGGCGACCTCCGTCGGCTCTCGCCGGCCGCAGTGCGGGACGCGCTCGATGCGGAGCGGTCCACGGATCCGACGGTGGTCGGGGTGCTCCTCGCCGCGGGCACCAGCAGCCGGTTCGGCGTGGCGAACAAGCTCCTCGCCGAGGTCGACGGCGAGCCGCTGGTCCGCCGCGCGGCCCGCACCCTCCGCAACGCCCGGCTCTCGAACCTGATCGCGGTGCTCGGCTGCGACGCGGCGGCGGTTCGCGACGCGCTCGCCGGGGCCGACGTCGCTGGCGACAACGCCGATTCCACGAATTTCCGATCCGTCACGAACCCCGACTACGAACGCGGGCTCTCGACGTCGGTTCGGGCGGGCGTGGATGCAGCGGCCGAGGCCGGGGCGAACGCGGTCGTGTTCCTCCCGGGGGACATGCCGGGAGTCGACCCCGTTACCGTGAACCTGCTCGTCGACGCCTATCGGGCGGACCTCGCGGACGCGCTCGCGGCGAGCTACGATGGCCGCCGCGGGAATCCCGTACTCTTCGACGAGCGGCACTTCCCGGCGCTCCGCGCGGTCCGCGGCGACGTGGGTGGGAAACCAGTGCTCCTCGACGCCGACCGTGGAGCGGTCGTCGAAACCGACGACCGGGGCGTCCGGACCGATATCGACACCCGCGACGACCTCGACGGCCGCGGCTGAGGGATCGATGGCCGAACGAAAACTTCTCAGAGGTGTCCTTTCCGGTGGCCGTCAGTGGCCGAGCACGGTCGGTCCACGCGCCGGATAGCCGACGAGGACGTCGACGCCGGCCGCCCGGAGTTCGTCGACCCGCTCGTCGATCGTCTCGGGTGGGCCCGCGAGCGCGAACCCCTCGATCGCCGAGAGCAACACCGAGCGCGACCGGCCGGCGGCCGTCGCGTCGGTCGCGGTGCCGTCGGCGGCGGCCCCCGTCGCGTCGGTCGCGGTATCGAGCGACGCCGCGACCGAGCCCCGGCGGGAGACGTAGCCACCGAGCGCGTCGAGGAGGACGTCCTCGTCCTCGCTGAAGACGACCGGCGCGTAGACGGCTATCTCGCCCTCGAAACCCGCCGCGCGGAGCGCCCGTACCTCGCGGAGGGTCGTCGGTTCGAGGAGTTCGAACTGGGTCCCGCCCGCCGCGAGCGCGATCCGCTCGACGCCCTCCGTGCCGACCCACGCACCCGGCGAGCGCTCGCGAGCCGCGCCGAGTCGTGGAGCGATGGCACGGCTCCGTTCGTTCGCCGAGAGGTACGCCGGGTTGCCGGCGACGACCACGCGGCCGACGTTCGGGGGGAGGCGCGCCACGAGGCGGTCGTCGCCCAGCGGGTCGAAGCCGTCGGCACGGACCGGCGTCGTGACCCGGAGGTCGGTCCCCCGCGCGAGGTCGGCGAGCCGCTCCGAACTCGGGACCCGTTCGCGACCCTCGTAGTCGACGACCGCCGTCTCGACCCCGTCGAGGCTGACCCGGTCGAGGTCGACCTCGGTCGGTTTGAGCGCGACCCCGTCGAAGCCGGCCATCGAGAAGGTGGCGATGCCGGTCACCGCGGCTCACCACCGAAGCGACTGGAGAACGGACGGCGGTCGGGACGGCTATCGCGGAACACGATCCATCGTCTGTGCGACCATGGTCCCACGAGTCGGTGCCGGACCTAAACTCCGTCGATGACCCTCGGCCGGCGGAACCTGTTGGCCGACAACGAAATCGATCGTGATAGAAAATCGGATAAAATGGGTCCGTGTGAGGGTGTAGCTCGGCATTTCCCCAAGTTTTCATCCATATTTGTACAGTATATACGAATCATACTGAAACGCCTTTACGTCGCGATCGGGTAGGAAGGGTGTTGCCATCCGTTCCAAACCCTATCCGGTTTCTCGTTTCGTCCGTCGGTTTCGTGCTGTCCTGGCTCGGGATAATCGACCGGCAGCGTGCGCGCCGGACCACTGACCTCGCGTGGCCACGTATCGTCACCGGCATCGCCAGGATGTCGAAGAACGCCGTCGACGTCGCGATGGTCGGCATCGCGGTCGGCTCCGCGGGCATCGCGGGCGTCGGCTTCGCCGGCCCGTTCTGGGGGCTCGGCTTCGCCATCGGCGGCGGGATCGCCGCGGGCACGATCGCGCTCGTCTCCCAGCGCTACGGCGCGGGTGAGCACGACGGGATCGGCCAGACGGTCCGGTCGAGCACCGCCGTCGTCGTCGGTCTCACCCTGCCGGTCACCGCGATGTTCTGGGTGCTCGCACCCGACCTCGTCGGGCTCATGACCAGCGACCCGCGAGCCGCCGAACTCGGTGCGTCGTATCTCCAGGTGGTCTCGCTCGGTATGCCGTTCGCGGCGCTCAACCTCATCGGCAGTCGGGTCTTCATCGGTTTCAACGACGCCCGCACGCCGATGATCCTCCGGTCGGCGGGGGCGGTCGCCAACGGCCTCATCAACGCGGCGCTGATCTTCGGGCTCGGGATGGGCGTCGTCGGCGCGGCCATCGGCACCGTGCTCTCGAACGCGGTCGTCTGCAGCGTGTTCGCGACCGGGCTCGTCGCGGGCCGGTTCCCCGGCATCGGCGAGTTCCCCGTCCGGATCGACCCCCTGGGGTCGTACGTCGACCGCGAGTTCGTCTCGCAGCTCGTCGAGATCGGCACCCCAGTGATGGGTCGCAACCTCGTCTGGACCGTCGCGGAGTTCCCGATGCTCGCGATCGTCGGGCTGTTCGGCACCGAGGTGGTCGCCGCCTACGTCATCGCCAGACGGATCTGGGGGCTGATGAACACGCCCGGCTGGGGCTTCGGGCTCGCTTCGTCGAGCCTCGTCGGCCAGGAACTCGGGCGCGACCACGAGGAGACCGCCGAGGCCTACGGCTTCGAGATCGTCAAGTTCGCGGTCGGCGTCTACCTGCTCTCGGCGGCCGTGGTGTTCGTCCTCTCGGAGCCGATCGTCCGGGCGTTCGTCGATAGCCCGACCGACCCCGCGATCCCGGTCGCGGTCTCGATGGTCTCGGCGGCCTGCATCGCCATCGTCTTCCAGGGGGTCACGGGTGGCGCTGCCGGCCCGCTCGACGCGAGCGGCGACACGCGCTGGCCGTTCGCGAGCCAAGCAATTGGAACGTTCTGCGTCGCGATCCCGATCGCCTACCTCGGCGCGACGACGCCGCTCGGGGTCTGGGGGATCTACCTCTCCTTCGCGGCCGAGACCACCGTGCCGGCCGTCCTCAACTACTACCGGCTCGCCACCGGTGAGTGGAAGCGCGTCAGTCGGAGCTACCGACCCGGCGCGAGCCCGGCCGACGACTGAGGACGGACCTCGATCCGACGGTCGGTCCACCGACCCGCGCGTCCGCTGCCGAACCGTTCAGGGTCGAAGAACGATCTTCGCTCATCCCGAGCGCTGTATCCGGTCGAGAACCGGCGGGAGGGCCGTGAAGTCCTCGACGGTGTAGTCGGGTCGTCGGTACGGCTCCTCGTCGTCCTCGTTCTCGACCCAGACCGTCGTCATCCCGAGACACTGGGCCATCAGGAGGTCCTCGTTGAACTCGTCGCTGACCATCACGACCGCTCCGTCCGCACCCTCCATGCTGCGGACGTAGCCCCGCGGATGTGGCTTCGGTCGTTCCAGATCGCTCGAAACGAGGAGGGAATCGAAGCAGTCCCGGACCCCGTGTTCCCGGAGCACCGACTCGACCCAGGGCTTCACCACGTTGCCGAGCAACACGAGGGAGTGCTGGGTCGCCAGTTCGGAGAGAAGTTCCACGCGCTCCGCCGGAAAGGCCGGGTCGAGCCACGTCCGCTCGACGTACTCGCGACAGTCCGCCTCGGTCGCGCCGGTCAGCGTCGACAGCAGGTCGACGTACTGGGCTTCGGTGTCCAGAAACCCGGTTCGGAAGAGGTAGTAGGCCAACCAGCCGGGATAGGGGTCCCGGTCCGGGGAGACGCCGAGCAGGTGGGCGTACTCCCGTTCGTCGACGTGGTCTGCGAGCACACCGCCGTAATCGAGGACGAGTCTCATTCGTTATCGAATTGCCAGGAACGGAATAGTTCTTCCCCCGTCCCGTATCCCGCTACGCACCCACCCGTTCCGCTCCAGTGCACTCGATGGAGCCGGAAGAAAGTGTTTTCCGAACCGTGTGCGAGAAACGCGCATGCTGAGTGTCGTTCGAGGGAATCCTGCTCGGAATCCGAGCTCTCGGTAAAAACGTCACTTCGTTCGATTCTCGTGACTACGAATCCACACCCGACTCGCAGGCTTCGCCGTCGTCGTCACCGTCGAGCTGGTTCGGGTCGCTCGGGTTGTTCTCGAGGTTCCGCTGCTGTCTCTTATACACATCT